>JAYTFV010000740.1:0-2206 GCA_043734065.1 Planctomycetota bacterium | reverse complement strand
GGGTGAGTCGTACGAATCGCACTGAGACGGCGATTTCGGAGAAATCGCCGACAATCCAGACGCACACACTTTCGCGTGATCCGCCGCTGTCCGGAATGCGTTCTTCGCTCTACGATGGTAATAGAGCGGAACGGCACGCACAGAGCGCTCCGCGACGAAGACTTCGCGTTGCGGCTAAACGTCCGGGCGCGGCTCAACACAGGAAATGTTCGATGTTCTTTGATCCGTGGATTTTGATCGTCACCGCTCCGGCGATCCTGCTGATGATGTGGGCTCAGTACCGGCTGCGGGCCACCTACAAGGCCGGTATGGAGATCAGCACCCCGCTCTCGGGAGCGGCAGCGGCGGCTCACATGTTGGAGTCGGCGGGGGTCCATGATGTCGGGATCGAGGAGATATCCGGCGAACTGTCCGACCACTACGACCCGTCCGCCCGTGTGTTACGGCTCAGTTCCGAGGTGTACCACAGCCGCACCGCGACGGCCGTCGGGATCGCCGCTCATGAGGCCGGGCACGCCTTGCAGCACGCGACCGGCTATCTCCCACTCTCGCTTCGCAGCGCGGCAATTCCCGCCGCTCACTACGGGCCGATGGCGTTCATGGCCCTGGTCGTGCTGGGCATGATCCTGCGTCAGCCGCAGTTGCTGATGCTGGGAGTGATGGCCTACGCGGGATTGGTCGTGTTTCAATTAATCAACCTGCCGGTCGAGTTTGACGCGAGTTCGCGGGCCAAGCAGCACCTCTCGGACCTGGGAATTGTGAATGAGGAGGGGGCAGTGGCCGTGAGGAAGGTTCTCAACGCCGCCGCCCTGACGTATGTCGCGGCCACATTGCAGTCGCTCCTGACGGTGATTTACTACTTTTTCCGGTTCTCAGGGCGGTCGGACGGTCGATGATGAGGGGGGAGTGCCCCACTCTCAGGTTCAGGAATGTGAACTGTCGTTCACCACACATGTCAAAATCTACTTGACCATCCGCCCTCCAGCGGGTGTAATGTGTGTGCGGGAAGTTCCAACCTTTGGTCAGGCGTCGGCGGAGCCGATGGGAACTTCCACACGTTCGAGGTATGCAGGGGTCAGACAACTGCTGCGTGCTGCGAACCCAACGAGGCGAGGGCCTCCACTTCCCGGCAATTCGGGAGG
Source organism: Planctomycetota bacterium (assembly GCA_043734065.1). Lineage (GTDB taxonomy): Bacteria > Planctomycetota > Planctomycetia > Planctomycetales > Planctomycetaceae > TH-plancto1. The sequence goes on along the minus strand of JAYTFV010000740.1, from coordinate 1,064 downwards.
TGCGTTCCACATGGTCAGTGCCAGCTCGTTCAATCTCTCAACCCTTGGAAAGGGTCAACGGATTGAGGCGGGAACCGGCGGCGGTGTAGCAGTCCGGAATCTGACGATTCCAGGGCTTCCACCCTGCGGGACAACGGGACTCACCATGGATCGATTCGACGCCCGATAAGAAAGTCGGGCCGGGTCGGCTGGTTCATGTTTGGGGTCAGGCTATGACGGCTGGTTCAACCATTCCTCGGATGGTGATTACCGGGGTGGGGGTTGTTTCCCCGATCGGCATCGGGAAGGACGCTTTCTGGAACAATCTGATCCAGGGGGTCTCCGGCATTGGGCCTCTGCGCTCCATCTCCAGCGGGGCACTCCCCACCAAACTGGCTGCGGAAATCCACGACTTCGATCCACTCAAATACTTGTACGAAAAGAAGTTCCTGAAAGTCATGTCCCGTGACATCCAGTTGGGTGTCGTGGCTGCTTCGCTGGCGATGAAGGATTCCGGACTGAAACTGGGCGATGTCAATCCCGACCGGCTGGGAGTCGAGTTTGGGGCAGGGCATATCCCGTTTAACCCGGAAGAACTGGGCGACGCCGCCCGTGATTTCGTCGCGGATGAGAACGACCCGGACACCCGCTGGGGCGAAGACAAGATGGGCAAGATTGCCCCGCTCTGGCTCTTGCGGCAACTTCCGAACATGCCCGCCTGCCATGTGGCGATCGAGCACGATGCCCGCGGACCGAACAACACGATCACCAGTGCGGAGGCGTCGGCTCTGCTGGCCCTGCAAGAGGCGATGCGCGTCATTGCCCGCGATCAGGCCGATGTGATGGTCGTCGGGGCCTGCGGTTCGAATATCCACCCGATCGACCTGGCGCGGATCAGCCTGTTCGAGGATCTGTCGCGTCAGGAAGACCCGTCGCTGGCCTGCCGTCCGTTCGATGTCGACCGCGATGGGACCATCGTCGGCGAAGGAGCAGGCGTGTTCGTCGTCGAACGCTACGAACACGCGATCGCTCGTGGGGCCGAAATCTACTGCGAAGTCCTCGGCGTCGGAGCGGGCTGCGACGGG
>JAYTFV010000739.1:0-8681 GCA_043734065.1 Planctomycetota bacterium | reverse complement strand
AGGCGAGCCGGGCGGCGTCAGCCCCCGGACTCTTTCGCGAGAGACCAGACTTCCGAAGTCTCCGAAGACTTCGGAAGTCTTCGCGGTTGCGGAGTTCGTGAGTCGCTCGGTCCGGGGGCTGACGCCGCCCGGCTCGCCTGATCGCCGAACGCGGTCGAGGCAGCCTACAGGCTGAACTCCAACAGTCGAGCTCGTGGGGAACCTGGGGTTGAGAATCGGGGAGAGTTCTTGGAACTCTTTCTGAATCTCTGGCATCGAATACTTTGCCGGGAGGCTGAATTGCCGGTCGAATCGGGAGAACCGTTACTCGACCGGCCATCGGGAGGTTCGGTACAATCCTCCAGGTGGGTGTGGCGTTCTCGCAACGTCCGATTCTGACGGGTCGTGGAGGTTTTCGGTTGACCAGACGTAAATCTCTACGATAGTGTCCCTTGGGGGAATTCCGTCACATCGTTCCCGCGTCACTTTCACTCGTCACTCTCCGGGCTGTCACTCTCCCGGTCGTCCGTCATTGGACTCCCGACTCGAAACAGATTCTCTTCACGACCGATGGGGCCTGCTCCATCGTGTTCGGAGTCTTCAATATGGCCAATACCTCCGCGTGGGGCATCGACATCGGGCAATCCGCTCTCAAGGCGGTCAAACTCCAGTATGTGGAGTCGACCGGCCAGGTGATGGCGGCTGCGTTTGATTATATCCAGTACCCCAAGATCCTGACCCAGCCGGACGCCGTGCCGGAAGAGATCATCCACGATGCGATGAAGACGTTCCTGTCGCGGAACAATCTTCAGGGCGAGATGGTCGCCATGTCGGTGCCGGGCCAGACCTCGCTGACGCGCTTCATCCAGTTGCCGCCGGTGGAAGCCAAGAAGGTCCACCAGATCGTGCAGTACGAAGCCCGGCAGCAGATTCCGTTCGCCCTGGAAGATGTGGTGTGGGACTACCAGCGACTGGGCGGCGGGATCGAAGAAGGCGGCTTCCTGCTCGATGCGGAAGTCGGCCTGTTTGCGATGAAGCGGGATGCGCTGTCGCAGGCGATGCGGCCCTACGTCCAGCACAAGGTCGAACTCGAACTGATTCAGATTGCTCCGCTGGCGCTGTACAACGTGCTGTGCTATGACGAGATGGGTCATCGCCCCGGAGCTCCCGAGGGCGACAATGACTTCGTCATCATCCTCGACATGGGATGCGACAACACCACGCTGATGGTGTCCAACGGGAAGAAGATCTGGGTGCGTAACGTGCCGATCGGCGGCAATCACTTTACGCGGGCCCTGACCAAGGAAATGAAGCTCAGCTTCGCCAAGGCGGAACTGCTCAAGTGCAATGCCACCAAGTCGGAAGACCCGCGGGCGGTGTTCCAGGCGTTGCGTCCGGTGTTCAACGACTTCGTGTCGGAAATCCAGCGGTCGATCGGGTTCTTCTCCAGCGTCAATCGGCAGGCCAAGATCGCCAAGGTGATCGGTCTGGGTAACGGCTTCAAGCTGGCCGGGTTGCAGAAGTTCCTGCAACAGAACCTGCAATACGATGTGGAACGCCCCGATGTCTTTAAGGCTCTAGCGGGCGATGCGGTCATCAATTCGCCGCTGTTCGCGGACAACGTGCTGAGCTTCGCGGTGCCGTATGGACTGGCGTTGCAACTGGTCGGCCAAACGGCGATGAAGACGACGCTCTTGCCGCCCGAGATCACGCGCGAGCGGATCATTCGCCGCAAGAAGCCGTGGGCGTTGGCGACGGCGGCCACGCTGCTGCTGGGGACCGCTGTGGCCACGATGGGGAATGCCTTTCCGTATATGAAGGTGCATACGGAGGACTTCACGAAGGCGGAAGGCGAGGCCACGAAGTTCGGAGGCGATGTGACATCGCTGAAGACCAGCTATGACGCCGAGAAGGCTCGCAATGACGCTCAATACTTGAAGCTGAATGCGTCGGTGAAGGATCGTCGAGGCTTGGCGTGGCTGGAGGTCTACAACGCCATCAATGACTGCTTGCCTCGCGAGGAGGGGGATGCGGGGGAGTCCAAGGAGATTCAGCTGAGAAAACAGATGTGCATTGAGGAGATCAGTGCCAAGCGACTGACGGATCTGGATGCGGGGTGGTATGCCAAGCTGGCGGCCACGAACAAGGAGATGGTGGCTGAGGACGAGCGGGCCACGGCTCCGACGGGTGAAGGGTATGTGTTCACGGTGCGGGGCCTGCACTGGCACGACAATAAGGAAGACACGGGTGAGCAGGGTCACTTGTATGTCATGAACACCTTCCTGAAGAACCTGCAGAAGCAGCAAACGCCGCCTCTGGAGGGCTTCCCGGTGCGGGATGTGCGTCGCCTGGGGATCTCACACGCGACCTTGGTGAATGTCACGCCGAGCTTCTTCTACTACGATCCCGAGGGGAGCAAGATCGACCGGTCAGCCTCCCGGAATCTCTTCGGTGGTCCCGGGACGGGCCTGCCGGGCTCGGGCGGGCTTCCCGGATCCACACTCCCCGGTTCGACACTCCCCGGTTCGGGCAGTCCGTACAATCCCTCAGACCCCACAGCCACGTCCAGTTATGGTCCGGGATCGGGTGTTCCGGGGGGCGCGGGAGCGAATTCGGAATCCAAACGCATGCCGCTGTTGCGGTTCACCGTTCAGTTTGCTTACAAGCCGATTGCGGTTGAGGCGCGGGCCCCACTGACCGCAACGGTGGACGGTGTTGCGGCCCCTGGAACAGCGGCCCCGGCAGCGGCCCCGGCAGCGGCCCATGGCACCACTGCCCCGACCCCGGCTAACGGCACTACTTCCGCAGCCCCGGCAGCGGCCCACGCCATGCCGCCTGCCGCACCCGCCAAGGGCGGTTAGTCGCCACGTTCGCCCTCCACGTTCTTTACACGCACTCAACTCTCCACACATTGGGAGTGATCTCATGGACAAGCTCGAACCTCTCTTGAAGAACCGCTTCTGGATTCTTCTGGTGCCGCTGCTGGGCATGAACCTGTGGGGGTACTTCTCCGCCAATGGGGCGCTCAAGGCGGCGACGAAATCGCGGGTCGAGACTCTGGACAAGGTGAAGAGCGGGATCCCCGCCGGCTCCACCGATCCCAATGAGGTCTACACGACCGAACTCAAGAATCGGAATGAACTCCTGGAGAAGTACGTCAACCAGGAGTTGCTCGACCTCTGGAAGCATCAGCAGACGCGGATGGTCTGGCCTCCGCGCGTGGCCTCTGACATTCCGAAGATCTATCTGTCGGAAATCAAAAGCAACAAAGTTCGCTATACGTATCAGACCGACTATCCCGATGTGGTGCGTAAGCTTCACGAAAGTGTGGAGCCGTTCGTCGCCAACAAGCGTGGGATCACCTGGACCCCCAAGGTCGACTTCCCGGTGGAACTCATCCCCCGCATGAAGATCGGCACCCTGACCATCGACTCCAAGCAGATGTGGCAGGCCCAGGAAGACATCTGGGTGACGCAGTTCATCCTGGATGCCATCCGGCAGATGAACAAAGATGCGGACTCGGTCAACAGCGCCGTGATTCGCCGGGTGCTGGCTTACCAGTTGCTCGGCGGTGACGGAGTGCCCAAAGGCGAAGGCGCAGCACCCGGCGGTGGCAGCGGTTCAGCAGACCCCTCAGTGATGGCGCACGGAGCCCAGCCCGCGTCCTTTGCTCCGGCTCAGGGGATGTCGGGGGGCGAGTCCAACTCGGCCATCACGATCAACCCGGTCGAAGAGTTTGGAATTGGAGGCGATCCGCTGGCTCCCGGAGCGGGGGCCAATATGATGGGGAGTATGGCCGCACCGACGGGAGATCCGGCCGCACCGACCGGCCCCGCGGGGCCGCTGCGCTACGTGAAGGACACTCCCGAAGCTCCCTATGTCGAGCGGGGCTTCGCTCTGAGTGTGATCATCAACCAGAACAAGCTGGTCGATTTCCTGGTGGCTCTGTCGAATTCGGAGTGGCCGGTGCGTGTGGTGCGCTTCCACTTTGGAAAGAATCCGTTCGCGGTCGATCCCTTTACCCAGGCGGGGGCGACTGGAGGAACGGGTTCGAACATGGGTTTGAGCATGATGATGCGGGGCAGCCCTGGCGGGCAGGGTGGGTTCGGGTCGGGTAACCCCGGGGCGACGCCCTTCACCAACCCGGCCTACACTGGGAGCGGCCCAGCCGGTTCGGGAGCGGCACCCGGCACCGTCGAAGTCTATCCCCTGGATGCCTTGCAACAGCCAGACCTGGTCCAACTCGACCTACTCGGTCTGATCACCATGTATCGCCAGCCCAAAGAGGAGATCGCCGCCCTGGAGGCCGCAGCCGCCGGGAAGGCACCCGCTCCAGAAGCCACAGCGGCGGAAGCCCCAGCTGGCCCTGCGGCAGCGACTGATCCTGCGGGAACAGCGACGCCTGCCACCCCCGCCGCTGAGGCGGGAAGTCCGGGTGCGACAGCACCCACACCCGCCACTCCGGTGACACCCGCCCCTGGAACAGCGGAGCCTGCTCCCGCCGGAGGGACACCCGCTGCGCCCTCGGGTGAGACTGTCCCCGCTCCCGCAGCGACGACTCCTGCAACTCCGACTCCGGCAACTCCGGCTCCGGCGGGGGCAGAAGCGACTCCTCCGGGGGCAGCCCCGGCGAAGAAACCCTAGATTGGCGGAACCAAACGGTTCTCGGCTGCGTCTCACTCACGTGACCACACAAATTTCAGGCCCGACAGAAAAACTGGAAGAGGTGCCCCATGGCTGGCAAAGGTTTTGACGCGAAAGCGTTCCTGATCAATCATGCCGAAAAACTGATTCTCGGGGCGGCGGGCCTGATGGTGTTGATGTTCCTGCTGGGATCGCAGTGGTCCTCGTACAAGGGGACGCCGGACGAAATCAAATCCAAGGTGTCCCAGAGTCGGGCGGCTCTGATCAATCACCCTTGGCCGCAGGAAGAGCAGGATAAGTTCGCCATGACGCAGAAGCGAACTCCGAAGCAGGTGGTGCATGACAACCTGCGGAATCCGGTGGCGGTGAGTCAGTACGAGATGTCAACGCGGTTCGTGTCGTCTCCCTGGCAGGGCAAGGAGCCGCTGCGTGAGCCCGTTCTGCTGACCCTGCACGATGCGATTGCCACGCCGGGCAAAGTGCTGATCGAGCGCAAACCGGATCTCAACAAGGTGGAAGAGGTCGCTCCGGAATTGGATTTGGATCCAAAAAAACGAGGCGGCAGCAAGACGGAACCGAAGATTGCCGCGCTGCCCGCGACCCCGGCTGACGACAACGAATTTGAGTCCGACATTGCCTCGGACGGAGCCATGCCTGGCAAGGGCGGTCTGCCGGGGGCGGGTCCGCAAATGGCGGCACCAGCACACGCGGCACCTCCCGCCCATGCGACAGCCCCCCCGGCCCACGGGGCTCATGGAGCCTATCCCGCCTATGGGATGACTACTCCCACGGTGGCTGGCCCCATTCGTGAGGCCCAGGGCTACTACTTCACCAGCGTGCGGGCCGTGTTCCCATTCAAGGAGCAACTCCGCAAGTACCAGGACGCGATTCACGCCACGTCGCTGGACCACGCCGCATATTCCTTTGAATTGATCGACTTCAACCTGGAGCGCCAGGAGCTGATCGGCCAAACCCAGAACTGGTCAGAATGGCAGCCGGTGGATACGCAGTCCGCGATTGATGTGCTGGGCCAGTCGATGGATCCGGAACCGGACATTGTCTCGGGTGCGGTCACCAACAATGTGATCACGATGCCGCTCCCGCCGCGGATCTATGGGAACTGGCGCAAATATGGGTCTCATCCGAAAATTGACAACTTTGTGCTGACAGATGAGCAGGTGGCGATGGAGATCGAGTATCAAAAGAAGCTGCTGGAGTTGATGCGGGAAAAGCAGTCGACCATGCCAACGAATCAGCCTCCCCGCCGGGGACGACGGGGAGGGTTCACCGAGATCATGGGGGATACCCGCGCGGTCCAGTCGCAAGTATTCGAGACCTCTCAATATGGGAGTTCTTCTTCCTATGGCAATCCCACTTATAACGCCAACCCCGTGGGGCCGACGGGGCCTCGGGGAGCGGGGCGTCAGCCACCCGCTGCGGCGAATCGAGGGGGGGCCAATCCGGGCGACATCATGAAGAAGCTGCTCGAAACCAATGACAAGGACGAACAGAGCAAGGCCCTGGCGGCATATATCAAAGATCGCGTGACCGCTGATGGGGAACTGCTGCTGTTCCGGTACATGGACTTCACGGTGGAATCGGGCAAGACCTATCGCTACCGGGTGCGTCTGATCCTCAACAATCCGAACTACGGCCATCTGGCGTCGGAAGCCAACGGAGACGCCCTGGTGGTGCAAGACGAAACCCGCACGACCGAATGGAGCAATGTGACCGAGCCGGTGACGCTCGAACGGGACATCTATTACTTCGTGAAAGATGTGGAGACCCGGACCAACAAAACCAAAGTGGCGATTTACCAGTGGGATACGAAACTGGGGACTACGGTCACAGCCGATCTCGATCTGTACCCCGGTCAGCACATTGCCGGTGCGGTCAAGACCACGATCATCGATCCCGCGAAATCGACCAACAAGGATGACGAGCCGTACAAGTTCACATCGTCCGATGTGTTTGTGGACACCCACGCGGATGTGTCGCTGGATAAGACATTGCACAAGGATTTGAAGCTGCCGGTAGGCTCGAAGGGGGATGTTCTGCTCCCCGAGGAAGTCCTGGTCGTGCAGTCGAATACGGGGGATTTGGCGATCCTTGACCCCATTCGCCAGGGGGCTGAACAGAGACGCCTGGAGGACAATCAGAAAAAGCAGGCCGAGCATTTCGAATCGTTGAAGGGCTTGGCCCCTCCCCCGACAACGGACATGACCGACATGACCAACCCGTATGCCAGCGCTCATGCCGGGAGCAAGGGAGCTCCGTCCAAGGGAGGGCGTGCCAGCAACCCACTGGCGGGCGGGGGGATGATGGGTTCAAACATGGGATCGGGTTCAAACATGCCCGGGGGTCGCAAGCCCGGTCCCGGCGGAAAGAAACCCTAGGTCGCCGGGGGGCCTGAATGCTGTCTGACCGCCGTCCCGACCCCAGTTCGGGGCGGCATTTTTTTATCAGACTTCGCCAGTTGCCGTGTCAGTCCTCTTTGACCGCACTGGATTCGTCGAGGTATATTCACGGGGGATCAGTTTCTCGCAGAGTCGTCAGGATCGCGAGATCGATTCCATTGAGCCTTCCCCATGGCGAAAGATTCCACACCGCCTCTCCCGATACATGACTTCGACGAGATCTCCGCGCTGGGGAAATATAAAATCCAGCGTAAGATCGGTTCCGGAGGGATGGGGGCCGTCTATTTGGCTGTGGACCAGCAATTGAAGCGCACCGTCGCCTTGAAAGTCCTTCCCAAGGACAAGGCCACGAATCAGATCCTGGTGCGGCGCTTCAAGGCCGAGGGGCAGGCCGGAGCGCAGTTGGAACATCCAAACATCGTGGCCGTCTACGAGTCGGGGGAGATCGACGGGTTTTTGTATCTGGCCATGGAATTCGTCGATGGCGTCGACGCTTACGAGTTGCTTCGCAAGCGCGGGGTGCTGCCCGTCAAACGCTCCCTCGAAATCATCAAGCAGGCGACGCTGGGCCTGCAACACGCCCACGAACGGCAGGTCGTCCACCGGGACATCAAACCGTCCAACCTGATGATTCGCGAGCGGGACGGGCTGGTCAAACTGGCCGACCTGGGTTTGGCCCGCATCATCGAAGACGATGGGGAATCGGGCATCACCAAGGCGGGCACGACCGTCGGCACCGTCGACTACATGTCCCCCGAGCAGGCGAAGGACAGCAAGGCCGCAGATATCCGCAGCGATATCTATTCTCTCGGCTGCACATGGTATCACTTGCTGGCTGGAAGGCCCCCGTATCCGGACGGGGATCTGTTGAACAAGCTCCGGGCGCACTCGCTCCAGCCCGTTCCCGATCCCCGCAACCTCAACGAGAACATCCCGTCCGGAGTGGTCGCTGTCCTGCAGCGGATGATGGCCAAGAAGCCGGACGATCGGTATCAGACTCCGGCCCAACTGCTGGCGGACCTCAGTTCCCCGGCTCTGCTGCGGGGGGATTTTTCGGCGGACCAGTTACATCTGCTGGGGGCCGCTCATGCCGCCTCGGAGGCTTCGGCGTCCGCGAATGACGACGAAGACGACGCCGGTCCGACGGGAGCGTCTCGTCGGCGTCCCTCGACCACGAAGCCGGGACGAGCCGAGAAAGCCCCCGCGGCCCGCTCCTCCCGAGTCGAGCGCGACGAGCCGGAAGACGACGCAGACGAGTACGACTCCGGGCCGACGGGAGTCGCGCGTCCGCGTCCCGCCACCTCCCAGCCGGGTCGAAGCGGAAACGGCTCCACGGCCCGGCCCGCCCGCCCCGCGCGCGACGAACAGGAATACGACGAGTACGCCGACGAGGCCCCCGCCGCGTCCCAGAAAACCAAGAGCAAGTCCACCAAGGCCACGGGACGGGAGTCGCTCCCCGCACGCACCACAAGCGGGAACTCCCATCCGCCCGAGACAGCGTCCGGGTCGGGTAAGAAGACGAAATCAGAACGGGTGCTGCCCGGTCGCATCGACCAGCCGTTACTGTCGCAGCCGCCGGGCACATTTCTCGACCCCAATCAGATCAAGCTGGGGCTGCTGATCCTGATCATTGCCGTGGCC
>JAYTFV010000738.1:0-1837 GCA_043734065.1 Planctomycetota bacterium | reverse complement strand
CGCCACGGCGCCGGGTACATCAACCAGAAGAATCACAAGAGGCTTGACAAGTCACGGCCGCTTTAGACCCCATTGCCTGCCTCTACCTCCCAGGCGAGTTAAGATTTCTGGATTGACTCGAATCCGCCCTGACCCAAGCGAAGCGTCCGTCGAGCGCGCCAGTTGAGCCATACACACGACACAGCAGTCCAGAACGCAAAGTACGAAAGGCCTGCCAGAAGGCTCAGTGCCATGAACGCGCGCGGCGTTAATTCGGGCACGCCATCAAATGTTGTCCTGCCGGCCGCAACTCGCTGAAGGAATGCAGTGATTGGACCAAGAGGCCATAAGAATACCTGGGCCACCCAATCGATGGTGGAACTCTTACCCCAGATCAGCCCGACGGTGTAGACAAGCGCTAGCATACAGGCACCCCAGCACATCGCGAACAGCGCCGCGAATGCGAGTCGCCTAACCCGGCTTTGTGAAGTTAGTTCAAGGGAAATACAGGTACTCCAATATTTCGCTCCGCTTCCTGGAATCCGCAGCCATGGGCCCACTCGTGCACCGCGACGTCCCCGATTCCTGTGGACGGACCCGGGTTGTCCCTGGGAGGTGTCCAAGTTCTCGGGTTGTTGACACACACCTTCGCTTCACGCGACGCCGCGATTCCAATCTGCGTCAATCCGAGAGATCGGAATATCCCTCCTTCGAAGGCGGGGCTGACTCCGCCCATGACTCCTCCGGCGATGGAACAGTCTTGCCTGCAATAAACTGTTCCTACGTCGCAACTCTTCGTCACACAGCGTCGAAGCGCGACGTCTGTGATCCGCGGCACGATGATTCGGCAGGCGGCCGATGTCGAGGCCAAGAGCCCGCCTCGCCCGATGGGCCCGCGCATCGCGAGACAATCGCAGCTTTCGCCGATTGAAAACAGACCCCATCGGTCGGTCAGTCTGACGGGTCGATCCTCAACGTAGGAGAACAGGTTGGATGAGGGCTCGGACAAAGCAGCGGCAATTCCGATCGGATCACTCTGTGTATACCGTCCCCACCCACCCCGATACCACCGGAACACGTTGTAGCTTCGTTCGGTCGCCCCGTTGCTACCTAGATTGAACTGCTCGGCCTCCTGCCCGGGTAACCGCAACGGCTGGTGCTGGTCGGCCAGCCCCGTCGGGTTGTACGCCCACACCCGTCCGTAGGGCTCGTACTCCGCCCGCCACCAGACCGCCTGGCTCGCCGTCGTCTGGATGATCGGCGTCCCCAGGTGATCCGTGAATGTCCAGTGCGTCACGGCCTGCCCGTCGACTTGCGCCACTGGGTGCCCGTTGAACCAGACGTACTCGTAGAGGATCTTCTGGTCCCGCGGCGTCGACATCTCCGATTCGGCGAGGAGGGACATCTCGGGGGAGTAGAGGAAGTTGCGCTTGGGCGGGCCCGGGAACGTCGCCGCCTCGATGGACCGGGTTTGTTCGGGCTGGAGGTCTTCGGTTGCCGAGTCTCGTTCCGTCAACCGAAGATTCAGGCCGACGGGGGCCAATAGGAAGCCGATGTCCGCCGTCGAGCTCTCTCGCCACGGCGCCAGGCTCGCCAACAGCAACGGGGTCCCGACTCCCGCCCAGCGAGGCTCCAGCGGCGTCTTCCACTGAACCGCAAACGACACCACCGTCAGCGCCGCGTGCTGCGTGACCCCTCCGAAGCTCGCGCTGATGTCCACCGGCGTCGTTCCCGACACCGAAGACGTCGTGACCGTGAACGGCGCCGTCGGCTGACCCGTGGTCACCGGAAGCGGGTTCGGAGGGCTGATCGCTGCCACTGCCCCATTGCTGCTGGCGAGCGTCACCATGGTCCCCGC
>JAYTFV010000737.1:0-4761 GCA_043734065.1 Planctomycetota bacterium | reverse complement strand
GCGAACCCTCCGCCTGGCACCACTTCTGGTCCCGAGAGAAACCGCAACCCCCAACCCCAGCCAAGCAACCCGCGTGCCTACTTTCGTGATGCACACACGGCCTCTTCCCGGTGGTTGTGGCCGTTCAGCAATCACAAAGTGCGTCTGGCCCTCCCGCGATCGTCATTTCATCGTCCCGTATTGACCCGTATCGGCCCGATCCCATAGCGTCCCGACCGAACAGAATCGCAAGGGAGTTGAGATGGCAGACCGATCACTGACCGTCGTGCAGGTGCTGCCCGACCTGCATGGGGGCGGCGTCGAACGCGGCACGCTCGAAATCGCCGGTGAGTTGGTCCGTCGGGGCCATCGTTCGCTGGTGATCTCCGCGGGCGGGCGGCTGGTCGTTCCCTTGGAACAGGCGGGTTCGCAGCACGTCACCTGGACCATTGGGAAGAAGTCCCCCTGGACCGCCCGTTATGTGTTTCAGCTGCGGTCGCTGTTGCTGAAGGAACGGGTGGATGTGCTGCATGTCCGGTCCCGTGTCCCGGCGTGGGTGGCGTGGCTGGCGTGGAAGTCTCTCCCCGTGGCGGTGCGTCCCCGGTTCGTCACGACGGTCCACGGGTTCTACAGCGTCGGCAAGTTCAGCTCGATCATGGCCAGCGGCGAGGCGGTCATCGCCGTCTCCCACTGCATCGCCGAATATATTCGCACCAGCTACCCCGCCACTGATCCCGCGCGGATCACCGTCGTGCCGCGCGCGATCGACCCCCGCGAGTTCCCGCACGGGCTGGTCCCCTCCGCCGAGTGGCACAGCCGCTGGGTGGCGCAGTTCCCCGAGACGGTCGGTCGGCAGTGGCTGACGCTGGCCAGTCGGCTGACCCGCATCAAAGGACACGAGGATTTTCTGTGGATGATCTCGCGCCTGGTGAAACAGGGGCACAATGTCCACGGATTGCTCGTGGGCGATGCCGACCCGCGACGCAGGGGGTATGCCGATGAACTGCGTCAGCGCGTGAAGGAGTTGCACTTGGAAGACCGCGTGACGCTGACCGGCCACCGCTTGGACATCCGCGAGATCTATGCCGCCTCGCGCGCGGTGCTGTCACTCACGACCCGACCCGAGTCGTTCGGACGCACCGTCCTAGAAGCCTTGGCCATCGGGACACCGGTGATCGGCTACGACCACGGCGGAGTCGGCGAAGTCCTCCGCGAACTGTACCCCAGTGGAGCAACACCGCTGGGGGACATCGATCAACTGACCACGCGCGCGAGCCAGCTCTTGGCGAGCGACCGACAACTGGTCCCCGCCTTCACGAAGTACCGTCTGGCCGACTCGCTGACTGAGGAGGTGGACCTGTACGAGCGGCTCTCGGGATTGGCGAGCCGGTGCCGGGTGGCGTAAGCGAAGAGTCAGGTGTACCTGCTCCGCGACGACTCGGGAGCCAAGCCCGGCATGCGCGTAAATTGAGCAGAAGCCGTCAGCTTTCAGCGGTCAGCAGTCTGCCAGAGTGGTTATCCGTAGAGCCTGCTCGACGTGCCAACGGCAAGCGGTGTGGCGTCAGCCCACTGGTTCTGCGATGCTGGTCGAATCACCATCCGGCTGACTCTGGATACTTGGCTGGCGAGTCACCGATGGAAGTCCAGTGGGTCTCTCCTGCACGACCGACCGAATGACGAGGACATCATGGATCATCTCCATTCCTCCCCCAATCAGCCCGCCTCGCGGTCTACTACGGTTGATTGTCCGGGTACGCTCGCCCCCCAGAAGAGTCATCGGCCGAGATCTCGCCATCGGTTCTGGGTGGTGTGCGCCTTGATCGTTCTGACAGCGACCCTCATCATTGGCACGAGAAATATTCGTCGAGTACTCACGGAACGTCGGGCGCTGGAGGCCATCAAACGAGCGAACGGAACGGTTTACTACGTTGATCCGGGACCGTTCCAACTGCAATATATTCCATCGCGTTACTTTCGACTGTTCCCGAAACGTGTCGAGATGATTGGTGGTATCCAGAGTGCAGATGAGAAACTCAATATCGATTCGGTACTGAAGGATTTGTCGGGACTGACATCGTTCGAGAGGCTAGAACTCATTGATGATGGCGTCACTGACGCCGGGATGGCCCATCTGTCACGCATGACCGCCATGCGCGAGTTGAATCTTGACGGGAATCCGATCACCGATGCGGGATTGGTGCATCTCTGTCGAATGAAGTCGCTGCAAGAACTCCATCTCAGTGGAACGAAAATCACGGATGCAGGGTTGGTGCAACTGTCCGGATTGACTTCACTCAAATACCTGAATCTCAACGGCACAACCGTGACTGATGCGGGGATTGTCCACTTGACCCAACTGACGGCGATCGAAACTTTGCGACTCAACGAGACACGCGTCAGCGATGTTGGCTTGTCTCACCTGTTGCGGATGAAATCTCTCGACTTTCTTGAACTGAAAAACTGCACGGTGGGAGACGATGGTTTATTCCTCCTGTCGGGGTTGACGAACCTGACGGGACTGCAGCTCGAAGGAACCCTCGTGACCGACAAGGGGATGGCACATCTTCTGTCGCTGGAACAGCTGCGTTCGCTGGATGTGAGTCGCACTCGAATCAGTGATGCGGGGATGGTTCACTTGCAAGAGATCAATTCACTTTTTTGGCTCTATACCGACGGTACGAAGGTGACATTCGAATCGCTGCTGCGTCGGGAGAGACGGATGCAGCTGCGGGGACAGTGAGGGGAGTTTCCTGCGAGCTGCCGTCAGCCAGTGTGGTGAGCGTAAAGCTTGCTCGATGTGCTCGACTGACTTCAATGCGAAAGGGACGAGCCTTGCAGCTCGTCCCTGTCGATTCCATCTGTCGTAGTCCAGCGTCTCTAAGCCGTCTTCATCGCCGCTCCGAGGATGCGGCTCGTGCTCGGACGCATGACGCGGGGGTCGACTTGTTCGGCCTTGAGGAGGCTGGCGCGGACGTCCTTGCCGGAGATCGACACGGGCTTCTCGTCTTTGTGCTTCTCGCACAAGTCCACGCGACCGCACGACTCGTAGTAGGCTGCGAAGCCGACGTTGACGGTCTTGATCTTCAGATCCCCCTTGAGGTTCTTGAAGATCTCCTGCGCGTCGAAGTCGCCCCAGATGTTGCTGCCATCGGCGTACGGCACGTCGGCGTGCTTGCGACCGATGATGATGTGGCTGTAGCCCATGTTCTGGCGATAGATGCCGTGCATCACCGCTTCCTTGGGGCCGCCGTAGAACATCTTGATGTCGAGGCCGAGCAGCTTCACGCGGTCCGGCACCGACTCGTTGCGTGGACCCCACAGAGCCGCGTCGCTATCGCCGTCGCCGAGGGCGCGCTCGGTGATCAGGTGCTCGTAGGTCTCCATGCGAATCTCAGCGCTGACATCGTCGCCCTTGGTCTCGCCGATCAGCGGGTTGAGGACCGCCCCGGCGTTCAGACCCTGACGAATCAGCGTCTCCAGGCCGTAGACCAGAGCGTACTCGTGTGCCCGGTGCAGTGGGTTGCGGGTCTGGAAGGCGACCGCAGCGTTCCAGCCGGTGCTGGCGAGGAGCTTGCGGACCTCGCGCGGGGTGAGGACGTACTGGCCGAACTTGGCGTTCTTCGGCTGGGGCAGAGCGCGGATGGTGCCGCCGATGAGGTGGGAGTTGGCCTTCTCGCCGTCGATGACCATGCTGGCCCCGGCGTGGTCGATGCGGTCGGTGAGGTACACGCTCTGGAGATACTTGAGCTTCGGCCAAGCATAGACATCTTCGACATCCAGGGTCGCGACGATCTCGCCCGCCGGGTTGGTGAGGGCGACCTTCTGGCCCGCCTTCAGTTCCTTGGCCTGAGCGGCAGTGACGGGCAGGGCGATGGGAATCGTCCAGGCATAGAGCTTGCCATTGTGTTCAATGACCGATTCATTGAGGACGCGGTTGTAGACCGCCGAGGTCATCGGCCCCTTGAGCGGGCTCAGCGTGCCATCGGCGAACCGGTAGACGCTGGAGAGGTCGGCCTGCGAGACCGGCACCTTGACGAGGCCCGCCGCCTCCGCCTGGAACGCTGCGGCTTCGCCAGCTGCCACCGTGCAGCAGACTGGCTCAGACAAACCACCATGAGGAGCAACAAGTTCAGCCATGAATCCAACCGTGAGTGTGAGTTTCGATGAAAGCCCAAGGGTTGCAACCCCTGGGCTGTGGTGATCCGCTCGTTCGACCAACGCGCGGGAGACTAGGGACTGCGCCCCCCGACCGTCAAGACTATTCGTGTCGGGGTTCTCCGAGTCTCGGGAATGGTGAGTCTCGGCAACTTGGCAATCGGGGGTGGCGATCCCTAGAATCGCGACGTGGCATGGTGCGGGCTCCGTCATACGGGCTGGAGTCCGCTCGCTCTCACGATGCACTCCCCCGGAGACCTCCCGATGATTTTTTTGCAGTCACTGATGAGTCCGCAGTCATTGGCGCTTTCCGGAATGGGTTTGCTGGCTGCGGATGATATCTGGGGGATGCTGGGGTTGACCATCTTCTGGATGGTGGTCGTGTTTCTGGTGATCATCGCCCTGATCATGTTCTTCCTGTTCATCCGGTACTTCAACTTGTGGCTGCGGTCTTATGTCACACGCGCGGGGATCAGTCCGTTCGCCTTGATCTTCATGTCACTGCGAAAGGTGAATCCGCAAACCATTGTCGAGGCCAAGATCAGCGCGGTGCAGGCGGGTCTGGGCAGCATTTCCACCGCGGCATTGGGAGCCCACTACCTGGCGGGGGGCAACATCCGCAACGTC
>JAYTFV010000736.1:0-2517 GCA_043734065.1 Planctomycetota bacterium | reverse complement strand
TGAAATAGAGAACACCGCTCTGGCTCGGACTCTGCGTGAATCGCAACGTCTTCCCCGGCACGCGGCTCAGCAGGAGCTTCGCCCTCCCGTATCACCCCAGCCCTCTCCCCCGCAGTGGAGTCCTCAACGCAAGCCATGCCGATTGCGGGGGAGAGGGGGCAGGAACTGGGCTGTCACCAATGTTTGGAACGCACCCCAGGAATGGAAGGTCGGTCACGGATGCCTCATTTTTACCCCCAGGACCTCGCACGCTTCGTCAGCGAGAAATGGGACGCGGACGCTGGCTGGGACTTGCTTCCCCGCGAGGAGGTTCTTGAGCAACTCCTCTCGGCGTGCTACCAGGCCAGCCTGCTTTCGGAAGAGCAACGCAAGCTGACGTTTCGCATCCTCGCCTGCTCTCCGCAAATGCTCTCCCCGGACGACAGCCCACCGACGGGGCTGCACCGGATGATCTTCTCGCCCGGTCGACCGTTTGATGAGCAGGAGCTGCGGCGGCTGGCCCCCGCAGCGGAGTTCCACCGCTCGCTGATTGGAGTGCATTGGCAGCGGAACGGGGAGTTGTCGATCTGGGGGCTGGTCCATTCCGGGCCGAGGTGGCTGCAGGCGGCCCACGGTGGCCGGCTCATGCCGTCTCCGCTTCCCCCGGGTCTGGTCGTGTGCGTCAAAGGCCCCGGCCAGCTCACCGTATGTCAGGGAAGCATCGCCCTCGGGATGCTCGTCAACGGCCAGATCCTGCAACCCCAGCTGGATGTCTTCGAGTCGACATGGCTCCCGGCGATGTTTCAAGAGTCGCGGAGAGAGTCGCGGCAGGAGTACATCAAGCAGTTCGGCGAGCCGCAGAACACCGACCCCTCGATCATCGAGCGGCTGACGGGGCTACTCGCCCAGCATGTCGTGCGGCGGATCATCAGCCTGGTACGCGCTCGCAAGCACGGGGGAGCTGTCCTGTTCGTCGACCCCGAGGTCGGCCGCAAGCTGATGGCTTCTAATACGTTTTTGCAGGTGAAGTATCGCTTCCTGGACGAGGAACCGCGCCGTCGTTTCCGCTCGCTGGTTTTCCGGCTGATCCACCGGTTACAGGCGATGCACAGCGACGAGGGCGGCATTACCTGGGAGCAGTTCCTGACCACGAACGACCCGCTGGTGCAGCATCTCGACGAAGCGATCTTTGAGCTGGCGCATATGGTCTCCGGCCTGACCAGCGTCGACGGGGCCGTGCTGATGACTAACAGGTTTGAGATTCTCGGCTTCGGTTCCGAGATCTCCGGTTCACTCCCCGAAGTCGAAACCGTGCAGCTGTGCGAAGATGCCGAGGGGGAGGTCACGCACTTCATCCGCACCGATGGCGTCGGCACCCGCCATCGCTCCGCCTTCCGGTTTTGTAATCGCTTCCCCGGCTCACTGGCGATCATCGTCTCCCAAGACGGCAACGTCCGCTTCGCCGCCTCCCGCGATGAGAAAGTCTACTGCTGGGACCACGTGTCGGTGAGTTTTCTGGATGTGTAGGGGAGTTTTCAGTTTTCAGTTATCAGTTTTCAGTGGGGAATCGTAGTATGATGCGAGGTGTGGGTGGCCACCGACGGGCTGGCCACTTGTTCGGTAGCTGCACTCGCCAGAGTGCGGGCCGCCCGCGTTCTGGCGAACGCAGCAACGAAAAGCTGGTAGACTATTTCCCGACTGTTGTCTTACCCGCCCAGCAGCGTTCGCAGGTCGCTGACGCCGATCTCTTCTCGGCTCGCAAACGGCTCTCCGAACGCCGTGTGAATCGTCCAGCCCCAGTATCGCGCCCGGTCGCGGATGTCATCCAGTGGCGTCGGGTACTGCCGCGAACGCTGCTCGATCAACTGGCTGGAGTAACAACGGACTGCCTCCAGCTTGCGGTCGATCACTGCGCTGATGTCCATCACGAAGGCAGGCTTGGGATGGATCCGCAGATGGATGCTCCAGTACTGATACAGCTTCGGCGGCCAGTACGGCTCGCCGGGCAGATCGCTCCGTGAAAGCTTGGCCCAGAACCGGGCATCGTCGACGAGCTGGCTGGCGGCGACATGATCCGGGTGAACGTCCTCGGGGTACGGGGCGAGAATAATGCCGGGACGAGTCTGTCGGAAGACCTCAGCCAGCTTCCATCGGGCATCGAGGTCGGCCACGAGCTTGCGATTCGGCAGCCCCAAGTTGCCCCGCCATGTCAGGTCCAGAATCTTGGTGGCCGCAACCGTCTCACGGGCTCGAATCTCCGACGACCCCAACGGTGTCGGCTCGCCATCGGTCAGTTCCAGCACTCCGACTCGCATGCCCAACTGACGACTAACCAGAATCGTCCCACCCACGCTGATCTCCGCATCATCCGGATGCGGGGCAACGACGAGGAGGTCAAGGGGCTGGGACGGGAAGTGCATGGGGTGAGCGAGTGTTGAGTGGGGTGATACGGGAGGGCGAAGCTCCTGCTGAGCCGCGTGCCGGGGAAGACGTTGCGATTCACGCAGAGTCCGAGCCAGAGCGGTGTTCTCTATTTCA
>JAYTFV010000735.1:0-23010 GCA_043734065.1 Planctomycetota bacterium | reverse complement strand
ATGCCTCACGCCTACATCTATTCGGCTGGCCGAACACCGATTGGCCGGTTCCGCGGCGCGTTGTCGTCTCTCGCGGCCACTGACCTCGGAGCGCAGGTGATCGCTGCGGCGTTGCAGCGGTCCCGCATCCCACCCGAGGGCGTGGAGAGTGTCATTCTGGGGCAGGTGTTGACAGCGGGAGTCGGGCAGGCACCGGCCCGGCAAGCGGCGCTGAAGGCCGGGGTGCCCGCGAGAGCCGCGGCACTGACGATCAATCAGGTCTGCGGGTCGGGACTCCAGGCGGTGATGCTGGCTGCGCAGGCGATTCGCTGTCAGGACGCTCAAGTGGTGGTTGCCGGGGGCATGGAGAGCATGAGTCGTGCGGGGTATGTTCTGTCTCGGGAGGCCCCCGCGCTGGGCGACCGCACACTCGTGGACTCGTTGCAATTCGACGGGCTGACCTGTGCCAGCAGTGGACGATTGATGGGGGACATCGCCGAGGGTCTGGTCCGGCAACTCGGGCTGACGCGATTGGATCTGGATCAGTACGCGCTGGTGAGTCATCGGCGGGCCTGCGCGGCCATTGCAGCCGGGACGTTTCAGCAGGAGATCGTTGCCGTGACCGTGCGCGTGAAAAGGGAGGACCGCCGCGTTGAACAGGATGAAGGCCCGCGCGCGGAGACCTCGCTGGAATCGCTGGCCGCGTTGTCGCCAGTCTTTCGCCCGGAGGGAGTCGTGACTGCTGGGAACGCCTCCATGATCAGCGACGGGGCGGCAGCGCTGGTGATCGGGTCGGAGCTGACAGCCCAACGCTATGGCATTCAACCCTTGGCACGGATCGTCGCGTCGGTGACGGTCGGCGGACCTCCGGAGGAGCTGTTCCTAGCCCCGGTACAGGCCATCCTGCAAGTCGCGCAACGGGCGCAATGTTCGCTCCAGGACATTGACCTGTTCGAAATCAATGAGGCGTTCGCGGCCCAAGTGCTGGGCTGTCTGCGGGGGCTGGACTTGTCACCGGATCGAGTCAACGTGCATGGCGGAGCGATCGCGCTGGGCCATCCGCTGGGGGCCAGCGGAGCGCGCGTGCTGGTGACGCTGCTGCATGCTCTGCACGCTCAGCAGAAACGGCTGGGCATCGCTGCCCTGTGCCTGGGCGGCGGAAATGCAGTGGCGATGTTGGTGGAGCGGTGCTGACGGGGGAGGGGGAAAGCCTAGGGCCTAGGGCCTAGGGCCAGAGAGGGAGGGGGGGATTTATCGCAGGCTCTCATCAGGCACTGGGAGTTCGAGCAGTGCCTGCCCCAGCACCTTGCCTTGGGCATCGGTCCGCAGCGTATTCCGCAGCACTCCGCGCAGGATGAAATTGAGTCCTTCGAGGTTGGGCATCTCGTAGCGGTCCACGGATTCGACCCCCAATGGTCGGAAGTAGGCAGCGACGCGCTCGGCAGTCAGCCATGTTCGCAGGAACGCATAGTCCTCCGATCGCCGGGCGAGGACGCCGATGTTGGCATTGGCCCCCTTGTCGCCGCTGCGAGCGCAGGCGATGTCGCGGAGTGTCGGGGCAGAAGGCGGATGGCTAATGGCGGATGGCGGATGGCCAGAGGCGGAGGGCGGATGGCGGATGGCGGATGGCTTATGGCCAGAGGCTGGCTCCTCCACTGGCACCCGACTCCCGACCCCCGACTCCCGACTCACCAATGGCGGAGGGCTGATGGCCAGAGTCTGACTCACGACTCCCGGCCCCTGACTCCCGACTCCGTGCGTCTGGATCAGTTCCACACGCGGCACCACCTGCGAGCGGTCGATCAGACAAGGCCAATACCGGAAGACCGGATGCACACGCGGTCGACCCTCGGCATAGCCGGTCGTTCCCGGCGGACCGGCGGTAATCAGCGGCATCAACTCCCGCGTGAACTGCTCGACGGCAGTTCGCGACTCCGCTTCGACGGCAATCCGCAACACCGTTTCGAGCTGGGACGCCTCGACCGGATCGGGGAGCAGACCCTCCACGCAGGCCCCCGTGGACAGGCACTCGACCACACTCGCACGCAGGACATGACCCGAGTCTTGCAGCCGCTGGAGCACGATCTCGCCGCAACGTCGGGCCTTGGCCACGGCATCGCGACCATAGATCGTGAGCGTTCCCGCAGCTCTGTAGCCGTCCCGATAGGTGGCACTGACCTTCAGCGTGGGCGGGGGCGGCTGGCCTTGGGCTCCCGAGACTCGCACGCGGTCGTGGCCTTGATCCTCCACTTGCAGTGACAGAAACGACGCGGTGACATCGGGACTCACATAGTGCCCCGGATCGCCGATCTCGTAGACCAGTTGCTCCTTCACCGTCGTGGCTGTGACACAGCCTCCCGTGCCGCGCGGCTTGGTGACAACGCAACTCCCGTCATTCGCGACCTCCACGATCGGGAACCCCAAGTGGGTCGGATCAGGGATCTCCAACCAGTCGGTCGAGATGCCGCCGGTCACCTGCGTTCCACACTCGATGAGGTGCCCGGCAATGGTCGCACCAGCGATGCGATCCCAATCGTGGTCCGACCACCCGAAGTGAAACAAACACGGGGCCAGTGTGAGCGACGGGTCGGCCACGCGACCGGTGATCACAATGTCGGCCCCCTGCTTCAGGGCCTTCACGATCGGGGCCGCACCGACATACGCGTTGGCCGTGACCAACCGGTCTCGAACGTCCGTCAAGGGAGCTTTCGTGTCGAGCTGCTCGAACAGCAATCGCTCCTCGTCGTCGGTCTCGTGCCACAATCGCTCCAGCACATCATCCCCGCTGACGACCGCAATCTTCAGGCTGCGACACCCCGCTTCGGCGAGGGCCTGCGAACACGCGGACGCACACGCCGACTGGTTCAGTCCGCCCGCGTTGGCGATCACGCGGCAGCGTCCCCCGCCCGCCCAATACGGGGCCAGCGACCGGACGACCTCGACGAAATCGCGAGGATACCCGGCACTCGGGTCTCGCTCTCGCTCCTTGGCCAAGAGCGACATCGATACCTCGGCCAGATAGTCGAGCGTCAAGTAATCCAACTCCGGCTCGCGGGCGAGCATCTCCGCGGCCGCACTGGAACTGTCGCCCCAGAAGGCTTGCGCATTGCCAATGCGGACGGGGGCACTGACTGGTCGGGACATGGGGCCTCACTTCTTTGCGCTCAGTTGACGATATGCGCCACATACGGATGTTCGATCTCCGCATAGTCGCGATACCGCATGTGGATGGCGCGGCTGCGGACGTTGGCCTCGAACGTGATCGCCTCGTCGTGAACCAGATCATTGTCGATGATCGTCTCCAGGCGATACTCCGAACCAAACGGGGGGATGGCCCCCAGTTCACAGTCGGGGAACAGGCGGACCAGTTCCCACTCCTCGGCCAGTTGCACGATCGTGGCCCCCAGCTCCTCGCGGACCCGGTCGATGCTGACCAGCCGATTGGCCGGAACGATGGCCAGCACGGGTTGTTGATCGACCTTCAGAATCACAGTCTTGGCGAAATGTGCACCCGGCACATGCAGGGCCTGCGCAGTCCGCGAGGCGGTGTACTCCGTGCGATGCGGCAGGACATCAAAGGCCACGCCCTTGTTCTTCAAAAAGGATTCGACGTGCATGGCACACCTCCTCGAACGGGGCCGACGGAGCGAATGGCACAGCCGGGGACAGCCCCTCGTCGCCGGGCTGCGCACGCTTCCAGACTCAGAATCGCCCACTCGACCGCACCGGAAATCGGAGGCGGGGGGGCGATGTTTGGAACAGTTGGAAAGCGAGTGAGGAGCATGAGCGCCTCCGCTTGTGAAGCTGCGGTAAAGTCACCGCATGTCTTCACGATAGGCACACTCTGCCGGTTGTTCAATCAGAAAATGTCCGGAAGTGAAGAGTTCTCCGCGAATCATTTCACGGGGAGCGTCAAACCGCTCGCGGGGTTGGTCTCCACTTCCCACTGCGGTACAACCCAGCCTCACTCCCCCACTCTCCGAGCCTCGGCATGCCCGCCCCTTCCCGCATCCTGATCGCCCTCTGCACCTACAATGAACGGCAGAACGTCGAGTTGCTGATCCCCCAACTCCGCGCGGCCGTACCCGAGGCGGACCTGCTGTTCGTGGACGACAACTCACCGGATGGCACCGGGCGTTACATCACCGAGGTCGCAGCCATCGACCCACAGGTGAAGCTTCTGCATCGCGAGAAGAAGGAGGGTCTTGGCGTCGCGATCCGGGCCGGGTTCACCTATGCCGTCGAGCAAGGGTACGAGCTGCTCGTCAATATGGACGCCGATTTTTCGCACCCGGCAGCCGTGATTCCTCAGTTAATGGAAGCGGCTGCGAAGGCCGATGTGGTCATCGCCTCGCGGTATGTCGCCGGGGGCGGCGTCGTCGGCTGGCCGGTGCAGCGGAAGATCATGAGTTGGGGGATCAACACGTATGTCCGTGTGCTACTCGGCCTGAAGACCCGCGACAACAGCGGCAGCTTCCGGTGCTATCGGGTCGAGATGCTGAGGAATGCCGATCTATCAAAGGTGACCTGCCGGGGGTACGCTGTGTTCGAGGAGTTGCTGTACCGACTGAAGCGCGCGGGAGCGACGTTTGTCGAGATTCCGTATACATTCGAGGAGCGACGGTTCGGGACGACGAAGATCAACCTCCAGGAGGCGTTCCGCGCTCTGTGCAACCTGGCAATGCTCAGGCTGCGCGAGGAGTGACCGCATAGACTTCCGAACGAGTGCAGTCGCCATTGTACGCAGCGCGGCATAGCCGCAACCGAAGGGGAAAGAGGTCAGCAGTCAGCCAGTCAGCCAGAAACGACTCATCCTCCAGGCGACCCCTGTACCCGAAGGGGTCACACATCACAGCCCAGGGTCGCGACCGCAGGGAGCGCACCCTGGGTGGAGTTGCTCTCACGGGACGAACCCTGAAGGGGTTCCACACAGGGCGGGCGGGTGGACAACCCCTTCAGGGTAGGATTCCTCGGCCCTCGTTTCCCAGGGTGCGCTCCTGCGTCGCGACCCTGGGCTGGGGTGGACAACCCCTTCGGGGTCCAGGGGGGTTTCCAGGCAGCTCGAAGAATTCTCTGATCGCTCGCAGACTTCCCGCGTTTGCAGAGCAGATCGGAGCAGGTTCCAGGAATAGAGTCACTGCCCCTCTGATCTGTGTTCATCTGCGTTGATCTGTGGCTCAAGACCCTCTTCGAGGGGTGACCCCGGTTGACCGCTCGGGGTCTACCGGGGCGGTGCAGCCGGAAGAGTTCTGACACCGAGAGTCTCGTCCTGCAAACCTCCTGTGCCAAGTCACACCGGCAGGCTCCCAAGCGAGCCAACCGGTGCCACCCCACGGCGGGTGTTGGGCAGGTGCTTTAGGCGACGGCTGTGGGATATTGAAAGACTGGAGTTTCGACAACGCGCACGGGAGCCTTTTGTTCCCACACAATTTGCTGTAACCGTTCGACAGTGTCGGGCGAGAAGAACCGTTCGCCGGTGCGCAACGACACCCGCGCAGGCACGTTTTCGACGACCACAAACCGACCAGCAGTTTGCAGCGTATACGTCACGTTCTGCTGCACGAATTCTTCTTCTGATGATTCAGCAACCATTTCAGATTCTCCTGTGCTTGAAGTCGTCCCATTCGTCCGGATCAGGTTGGTACGCCGTGATGATCTTAATCAAGGGCCGCGATGGGTGGCTGCATTGAATGTGAATTGGCCGACCAGCGTCCGTAAATCCCAGCACCAAGCAACTCGGGCCGTACTTGTCGATCGGATAGTCTTCGATGACCTCCCCGTTTGCAATGGCTTCTCGCAGTTCCTTGACAGCGATGTGGCGCAAAGTCGTCTGATCGACCGCATGCTGCGAGTACTCGAAATCACCGGAGCGAACTTTGAGACGGATTGCGTCGATGAGTGCCATGAACTTATCGTAGCCCGATCGGGATGACACGACAACGATTCATCCGCCAACGTATCGAGTTTCCACTGGCGGTCGCTTGGGGCCGCCAGTGTTTTCGGTGATCGCGGGGTGGCCCCGGTTGACCGCTGTGGGCCTACCGGGGCGTCGCAGCTGGAAGAAGTTCTGACACCGAGAGACTCGTCCCGCAAACCTCCTGTGCCAAGGCACACCGGTAGGCTCCCAAGCGAGCCAACCGGTGCCACCCAACGGCTTCGCGCGGCCCGAGGGGGAAGTGAGACCACCGAGGATGGTGAGGAGTGAGGGCGAGTTGCTGTGAAGCAACAGATCAATTGATTGAAAGCGACCCCATGGATAGAATCGAGGAATGAAAATCTTCCTGAGTCACGCCCCCAAAGATGGCACTCTGGCGCACCAGTTGGCAGAACTGCTCGTGCAGGGTGGATTTGCAGTCTGGCTTTCGGAAGATCAGATCAACCCCGGCGATAATTGGGCCAAAGTGACCGGCGATGCGTTGGAAGAGGCGGAGTTGATGGTTCTACTCCTGACTCCGTCAGCGATGAAATCCGAGTCACTTCGACAAAATCTCGAATTCGCACTCGGATCGAGGAAATTTGAGGGGAGGTTCTTCTCGGTCTTAGTCGGTCCCACTTGGGCCGTCGGCAAAGACGCTCCCTGGATTCTGTTCAAATTGCCACACCGCATCGTCGAATCCGCAAAGGGTTTCAACGATGTCATTAAGGACATTCAGGATCTTGTTCAGGAATCCCCCCTGAGTCATGCCCATGCGTGAGGTTTTTCTGTCCCATGCGAGCGAGGATCGAGCCCACGCGCAAAAGCTCAGAGACATCCTGGTGGAGCAAGGGATTCCAGTCTGGTTCAGCCCCAAGCACATTCGCGGTGCTCAACAGTGGCAAGAAGAAATTGGAAAAGCCTTGGCACGCTGCGATTGGTTTATGGTTCTCCTGACGCCAAAGTCCGTCAAATCGATGTGGGTCAAGCGTGAATTGAGCTACGCGCTGATCGAGAAGCGTTACGAAGAACGAATCCTTCCGCTCTTGCTCAAGAAGTGCCGCTACCAAGACTTGTCATGGGTATTGCCGCAATTCCAATGGATCGATTTCACGAACGACTACGAACGCGGCATGAAAGAGTTGGTTGGGATTTTGAAGAAAACTCCGAAAACGTCGGGGAAAAAGCCCGGAAAACGGGGGTGAGATCGCCGTATTGGCTGTCGCGAAATCGACGGGTGGCCCAGACGCTCCGTCCGGGCGGATCGGAGGACGCGGACGGCACATCCTTCAACCGGGGTCAACGTGCGGCAACCTCAGAAAATTCTTCAACAACTCAATCCCCGATCCCGTCAAAAAACTCTCCGGATGAAACTGCACGCCATGCACCGGATAGCGGGCGTGGCGGAGGGCCATGATCTCGCTGGGGTGGTCGGCGTCGCGGGTCCAGCCGCAGGCGACCAGCTCAGCGGTCAGCGTCTCTTCGGGGACGACGAGGCTGTGGTAGCGGGTGGCGGTGAAGGGGTTGGGAAGTCCGGCGAAGACGCCTTTCCCGTCGTGGTGAATCTCGGAGGTCTTGCCGTGCATCAGGCGTTTGGCCCGCACGACTTGGGCACCGTAGACCTCGGCCAGGCACTGATGGCCCAGGCAGACACCGAGGATCGGGATGCCGGTGGGGCCGAATTCCTCGATCAGGGCCTTCGAGATCCCCGCCTCGCCAGGGCTGCACGGGCCGGGCGAGACCAGAATGCGGTCGGGCTTGAGGGCGTGAATCTCGGGCAGCGTGATCTGGTCATTGCGAGCGACCAGAATCTCTAGCGACGAGTCGATCTCCCCGAACCTTTGCACTAGGTTGTAGGTGAACGAGTCGTAGTTGTCCAAAACGAAGATCATGAGGCAGTCCGACAGCTCCGGCGTTGACAGGTTTGGCGAGAGCGATTGTAGCGGGGACGACACGGGCTGTCCTGTAGAGGTTCTGGGGGTAGGATCTGGATTGAGGAGCAGCAGTGGTCAGCAATCTCCAGCAGCAGACGCAGGGATGCTGCTGGACCCCAAAGGGGTCGCGCCTCGTAGCCCAGGGTTGATCGCGGAGCGAGCTACCCTGGGTCTGGTCGGCACCCGAGCCGCATCAACCCCAACGGGGTTGCGTCGCTCGCTTCGACTGGCAGCACGGGGACTGACCGTCAATAGGTCGCAACCCCGTTGGTGTTGGAATCTCAAACCTCGGTCGTCACCCAGGGTAGCCCGCTTCGCTGGCAACCCTGGGCTACGAGGCGCGACCCCGTTGGGGTCAGGTGACATCCAATCTCGTGAATCTCTGGCCGACCGCTGACTGCTGACCGCTGACCGCATACGATACGTGCCGACTTCCTCACCCTGCGGCTCGAACACCCGTGACTGACCTACTCCCCAATTCGCTGATCCTCGACGGAGAGCGTGTGGCCCTGACCGGCACGCTGGCCTCGATGACCCACGCGCAGGCGGCGGAGATGATCGCTCAACACGGCGGGATCGCGACCGAACATGTCAGCCGCCAGACCACGCTGCTCGTCGTCGGCGAGGAGGGCTGGCCGCTCGAAGAGGACGGGCAGCCGAGCGTCAAGCTGACGCAAGTCGAGCGGTTGCAAGCGGACGGGGTGGCGATCCGCGTCCTCAATGAGTCGGAGTGGTTGCAGGCTCTGGGGCTGACAGAACAGCACGCCGAGGTCCGGCGGCTCTACACGCCGGCGATGCTCAGTGGGCTGCTCAAGGTGTCCGTCCATTTGATTCGCGGGTGGGAGCGACTGGGTTTGATCCGGGCAGTGAAGCGGGTCTTTCGGCTGCCGTATTTTGATTTTCAAGAGGTCACGAGCGTTCGCAAACTGAGCGAGTTGCTGCTCTCGGGGGTCTCGCGTCGGGAGTTGGAGGCGAGTCTGCGAACCCTTCCCAGCGTGGTCCGCGGTGACGTGCGCCCGCTCGAACAATTGGAGATACTCGCCAGCCACGAGCGGGTGCTGGTGCGGGACGAACATGGGCTGTTAGTGCCGTCGACGAGGCAGCGGCTGTTCAGTTTTGATGATCGCAGCCCGCCAGCCCCCCAGCCGACCGGTGATCGCGAACCGCCGTTTCAATTGCGACTGAATCGGGCCTGGGCTCCACAGACGGAAACAGCGCCGGAGTGGTTCGAGCGCGGCTGTGCGCATTACGACAACGGCGAGTTGACCGAGGCAGTCGAGGCGTTCCGGCTGGCGTTGATGGCCGGACCACCGACAGCCGATCTGCAATTCCATTTGGCCGAGGCGCTGTCCCGGATCGACAACCCGCGCGGGGCACTGGAGCGGTTCTATGCGACGGTGGAACTGGACCACGACTACCTCGAAGCGTGGACCCAAATCGGCAGTCTGCATCGCGAGGTCGGTGAGCCTGAGGCAGCCCTGCTGGCGTTCGACATCGCGCTGGATGTCCATCCCGACTACCCGGATGCGGTATTACAGAAGGCCGAAACGCTGGCCGAACTCGAGCGCGGGGATGAGGCCGTGGCGTTGTGGCGGCAGTACCTGACGTTTGATTCGCGCGGCCCGTGGGCCGATCTGGCGCGGCAGCGGCTGGAGACCTGGGAGCCGGTTGAACCTATGGCTCGCGATTGAGATCCAGGGGCCAAGCAGGACAATGACCTCACCCGTTGAGCCAGCCCCAGACCAATAGGAATGTCCCGAAGACCAAGCAGACCCCGATTCCGAGGTAGCAGGCCGGAATCACGTACTGTGCTTGCAATTGCAGCAGGGGGACCAGATCGGGTATCGAGGCTGAGAACGCACACAAGAGGCCCCCGGCTCCGGATTTCAACTGGGGTCGCTTCCACCACGGTGTGCGATCCAGTCCCGTTCTGAGCAGGGCCTCATGAGCATTCAAGACATGCCTTCGGTCGATCGTGTCCGCCCGCTCATGAGTGGCCAGTCGGACGGTAATCCGACGCAAGTTGTCCTTGAAGTCAGCAGCCATACTGGCAGATAATTCCCCGGCTTCCTTGCCCCATCGCGGACTGGCCATTGCCGAACCTGTTCAGAGTGGATCTGTGACTTAAGTCAATTCGAAGTGCCACTGGCCAAGTGGCTGGCTCGCGGCGGTAGCTTTCCACCTTTTAGCAGCGTTCTCAAACGCTCCACGACCTGCTGTCCCGCTTGTCGGACATGAGATTCCTCAATCGCAACGGTCTTCTTGTCACCCAGAAATGACTCTTGTTCGACCGCAATTTGTTCGGCCAGTTCTCGGATGACATCATCAATGCCATCATAATAACTACTAATGAGTTCGTAGGCTTCATTCGACATGCTGGTCGGACGAGGTGGTTCTTGGACTGCTGGCATGGTGCCCTCGTGTGTTGAGATTGCATACTCACGTCACATCTCTTCTGAAACTATCATACGCACCCAGTGACGTTTTGGAACAGTCGGCAGTTTCTGGTTCAGGGAATCAGCAGAATCGGCCATCCGCGAAATATTCACAGACTTCTGTGGCAGAGATGTTCTCACGACTCTCGAACGACAAGATGATCCTTACCGCAGGGTTCCAGCCCCCGGCTTCTCCACTAACAGCCGCGTCGCATCGAAGCCCCGGATATCGATGCGATAGGCCCCGACCGGCTGGTCCAGCGACTTCTGCTGCCGGAGGTAGCTGTCGAGCCGGCCCAGCTTCTGAGCGACCGTCGGTTCCAGTGCATCGTCCCCCGGTGGGCGGCCCCAGAGGATGCGGCGACCGCCCTGGGTCAGGAGTTCGAACACCGGCGGCTCGGGGGGGACTGGCGCGGTATCGAGAGCGGGCAAGGGGGCAATCACGGCCTCCAGCCCGTACTTGTTCCAATGCGAATCAAGATTTCCTTTCGGCATCAGAGCCGCACACAGCTTCGCTCCCGACACGACTAGTGGGTCGCCCCACACGGTCCCGGCTGGCCCGCTGGGCATCGAACGCACCTGTCGCAAATGCGGCAACTGATCGGACTGCGTGAGTGAGAAGTCATTCGGCGGCAACAATACGGACTCGGCATCGACCGGATAGAGACCGCGATGGGTTTCGACCATCGCCACGGGGGTTCGGTACGTGACCTCAATGAGGATGCGGCCCTGGCGCGTCTTCTCGACACGATCGACCTTGGCGATCCACGGATGCCGGGCAAAGGCCGCTGCCAGATCTGCGGCCAGATTCGCCTCCAACAAGCTGCGGTTCTTCCAATCGGGATGCGATTTGGCGACGTGGTCGACGATGTCGCGTGGCGTCCAGCGCGTGGCCTGGGTCAGGTCGATGCGGTCGACCGACATCTGGAACTTGGCTCGTTGGCTGACCGTCGGCCAAAGGGCGGGGATCGCCGGGATTACAACGACAAACAGCATGGCCAACGTCAGCGCCCCGAGGATGCGAGGCCGCAACGCCCAGTCGAGCAGCCGGGTCCACGAGTTGCCGGAGGGGAGGTTATTCTGGTCTTCGAGGGAGGACATGCGCGGGACTCGCGTAGCTGCGTTCGCCAGAACGCGGGCTGCCTGCACAAGCGTTCGACCATTGGGGATGGGATGCTCACTGCATTTGCCAGTGAGAGGCCCCCCGCGTTCTGGCGAACGCAGCTACTGGAAGCCTATCCCACGTGCGCGCATCGGCAGTTCCGGGCCTGGACTTGAGTCGCGATCAACCGGCGCGGCGCATCTCATTCGGAAGTGGTGGTCCCTGTCGGTGAGGCAGATTGCGACAGTGGGCTGCGATGGCTCGGCGGCAGATGTCCTCGCACATTTGGGCGAACGTCAGCCCCCGCTGAGCCGCCGACTTGGGGGCCAAACTGTGGTCGGTGAGGCCGGGGATGGTGTTGACTTCGAGCACCCAGGGTTGGCCGCTCGGGTCGACGCGGAGGTCGACGCGGGAGAGGCTGGAGACGCCAAGCGACCGGGCCGCATGCTGTGCGGTGTCTTGGATGAGTGCGAGGCGCTCAAGGGGCACATCTTCGGGGAATTCGTAGGCGGTGTCCTCGCGCAGGTACTTGGCCTCGTAGTCGAAGAAGGCGTGCGGTGTGCCGATGCGGATCGGCGGCAACACCTCCTCATCGAGCAGCGGGACGGTCCACTCTTCGCCCGCGATGGCGACCTCGATCAGACCCTGCGAGTCGAAGGCCAGTGCAGCCTCGATCGCTGCGGCGAGCTCATCGGGAGTGTGGGCGAAACGGATGCCGAGGCTGGAGCCTTGGCGGTCCGGCTTGACGACGACCGGGAACCCGAGGTGAGTTGCTCGGGCCACGACTTCAGTCAAGGGTTCACCGGCCTGGAACGCCACGGCGGCGGGCGTCGGGACGCCGTGGGACAGGAAGCTCGCCTTGGCCGCTGTCTTGCTGAAGGCCAGGGCCGACGCCTCGGGACCGCTGCCGGTATAGGGCAAGCCGATGGCCTCCAACTGAGCCTGCACGCCGCCGTCCTCGCCGTACCGCCCGTGCAGGGCGACGAACGCGATGTCGAATTGAGACGCGTCCACACCGGTCAGCTGTTCGTGACGGGGGTCGAACGGAGTGACGACATGGCCGATGGATTCCAGCGCGGTCGCAACGGCCTGGCCGCTCTGGAGGCTGATCTCCCGCTCGGCGGAAGGACCGCCGGACAGCACCAATACCCGGAGCGGACCGTGGGGATAGGAATCGAAAGACATGGCAGCCTCCCTGCTGCGGTGCGTGAACGAAGTGACGATTGTTCGCCGCTGCTTCAATCCGGTCAAGAGGAACTGTTATCGTTTGAGGAACAGCGTCGTCGTCGCCAGCCCCAGCGAGGCCCCGGCCACATCGGCCAACCAATCTAAGACGCTCGCCGTGCGACCCACGGGAATTTGTAACAGTTCGTCGCAGATGCCATACAGGGCGATGACGAGCAGGCAGACTCCCCATCGCTGGCATCCGCGAACCCGGCAGGTCGGAAGCAACAGCCCCAGCGGGAAGTAGGCGATCAGATGCACCAGCTTGTCGAGGTTCCGGATGTCCGGGGCCGACTGCGGAATCGGGATGTGAGTGATCGTCGCCAGCACGATCCAAATGGCGACCAGCGCGCCACGCCGCAGAGGCAGCCAGCGATCATCGGTCAACAACTGGTGGAGGAGTGACATGTGGGTGAACTCGATGGGGAACTTGAGCGGCTTCAGAAGGGAGATTCTGAGAGGGCTTCTGGAACACTCATCTTCACGGATCAACACGGATCCAGAAAGTCTCTTTGACCTGGATGCGGTGTCGCGTGTGTGCATCCCCATTGTCGGTGCCCCGACCCCGAAGGGGTCACGCCCCGTAGCCCAGGGTTGCCCGCGCCGCGGGAAACCCTGGGTTTGCGATTGATGACGCGAGTTCCAACCCCCACGGGGTTGCGTCAGACCTGCGACGCAACCCCGTTGGGGTTGAGGGAATGACCCGGTCCGTTACCCAGGGTCTTCCGCTGCGCGGCCGACCCTGGGCTATAAGGCGAGACCCCGCTGGGGTCGATGTCCTCGCGAATTCTCGATTCACCGACGATTGAGACGCACACACGCGGGTGGAGTCTGCACCGCGCTCCATCGATAGCGACACGTGAATCAGTCCGGTAAGGTGAAGTCGAGGATCCGCCCGCCATGTATGAACTCCCTGTCCTGAACTCGCCCGCCCCTGCGCCCGAGCCGCCCCCGCTGCCCGCCGGGACGAGTACGCGGTTTCTGGGCGAGGGAATGCACTGTGCCAGCTGCGTTTCGCGGGTGGAGGCCGGGCTGCGTCAAGTTCCCGGAGTGGTCGATGCGCGGGTGAACTTGGCGACTCGCGAGGCGACGGTCATCACCGCCAGCGGTGCCGCATCACCGGATTGGGGACCGGTGCTGGAGGGGATCGGATATCACTATCTCCCGATCGACGAGGTGGCCTCGCGGGTTGCTCGAGCACCGGCCAGTCCCCTGCCGTGGATCAGCTGCGCGGGGCTATCGGTGCTGGTGATGCTGCTGTGCATGACCTCGTGGCGGTTCGTCGGTTGGCAGCTCGTATTGGTGGTCAGTACCGCCACCGTGGTGTTCGGCTTCGGTCGCGGGTTCTTCGTCGGGGCATGGACGCGGCTGCGACAGGGTTCGAGCGACATGAACACGCTGATCGCCCTCGGGTCGGGGATTGCGTTTCTCGCGGGCACCTGGGACATGCTCGCGGGTCACGGTCATCACGCCGGGATGCACCTCGACGCGGCGGTGATGATTGTCACGTTCGTGTTGCTGGGTCGCTGGCTGGAGGACCGAGCGCGCGGACAGGCCTCCTCGGCCATCGACGAGTTGATGCAACTCGCACCGAACGAAGCAGTGGTCATTCGCGCGGGACAGGAACAGACCATCGCCCTCTCTGAAGTTCGACTCGGTGATGTGGTGCTGCTCCGGCCCGGTAGCCGCGTCCCCGTGGACGGAAAAATCCTCAGCGGGCAGGCTGATTTCGAGGAGTCGATGCTCACCGGCGAATCGATGCCCATCCCGCGCGGGGTCGGCGACAGCGTCTCGGCGGGGACGCTGTGCCACGGCGGCAGCGTGACCCTCACCGCACAGCGGGTCGGCGATGCGACGACATTGCAAAAGATCGTCGGCCTCGTCCGCGATGCCCAGGGGACCAAGGCCCCCATCGCCAAGCTGGCCGACCGCGTGGCGTCGATCTTTGTCCCGGTGATCCTCGGGATCGCCACGGTCACGGCGATCGCGTGGCTCGTCTTCGGACCCGCCGACCAGCGAACCGAACTGGCGATCCAGGCGGCCGTCAGCGTGCTGGTCATCGCCTGCCCGTGCGCCCTCGGTCTGGCCACGCCGACGGCGGTGATGGTCGCGATGGGACAGGCGGCGAAGCAGGGCCTGCTGATCCGAGACGGTGCCGCACTGGAGACGCTGGGCAAGCTCACCATAATCGCCTTCGACAAAACGGGGACGCTCACACAAGGCCAGCCGCGCGTGTCGGCCCTGTCGGTGGATGGCACGCTCACACAGAGAGAGGCCCTCGGAGTCGCTGCCGCACTGGCTCGGCTCTCCGAACATCCGCTGTCACGGGCCATCACCGAGTTCGCCGCGCGGCAGGGGCACGTGCCGCAGCCGCTCCCGCTGGAGGACTTTCGCAGCCTCCCCGGTCGCGGCCTGTGTGCCACGATTGGCAGCCGCCGGATCGAACTCGCGCGGGAGGAGTCGACCGACAGCAACTCG
This sequence comes from Planctomycetota bacterium, assembly GCA_043734065.1. Lineage (GTDB taxonomy): Bacteria > Planctomycetota > Planctomycetia > Planctomycetales > Planctomycetaceae > TH-plancto1. The sequence continues at coordinate 7,944 of JAYTFV010000735.1, read as the reverse complement.
CCTCCCGTGACACGCACCGCGCTGCTCGTCGACGGAGTGACGCAGGCCCGATTCGACTTCATCGACGCCCTTCGACCATCGGCTCAGAGTGCCATCCGCACGTTGCACGAGAGGGGCGTGAAGACCGTGCTGCTCACGGGCGACCGGGCCGATGTCGCCCGCGCGGTGGCCGACCAGCTCGGGATTGACCAGGTCGAGGCCCGGCTCCTCCCCGAACAGAAGCTGCAGTTTCTCCGCACCGCTCAGCAAGCCGGAGCCCTCGTCGGCATGGTCGGCGATGGCATCAACGACGCCCCGGCCCTGGCCCAGGCCGACATCGGGTTGGCCTTGGGCAGCGGCACCGACATCGCCATCTCCGCCGCCGATGTGACCGTCATGCACGGCGACCTGCTGGGTGTCGCCCGAGCCGTCGCACTCTCCCGAGCCACGCTGCGGACGATCCGGCAGAACCTCGGTTTCGCGTTTGGGTACAACTTACTCGGAGTCCCTCTGGCGGCGGGCGTGCTGTACCCGTGGACCGGCTGGCTGCTGCCGCCGCTGTTTGCGGCTGCGGCGATGTCGCTGAGCAGTGTGTCGGTGGTCCTCAACAGTCTGCGACTTCGCCGGAACGCCTAATCGCCGAGTGGGCCAATGGTCGACGCCAATGTCCGCAGGCGGGTCGTGTCGGACTTGTCCGTTACATACATTGACTGTCTACTCATGCCTGGATACCATGATGCGTAGACACACGAGGTATACCCATGACACTGGACACACGACTCATCACCGGGGCGGTCGAGACCCTGCTGCTGGAGGTGCTCTCCACCGGCCCCAGCTATGGCTACGAGATCACGCAGACTGTTCTGGAGCGGTCGGGCGGACGGTTCGACCTCAAGGAGGGGAGCCTGTACCCCGCGTTGCACCGGCTGGAGCGGGACGCCCTGCTCGCCTCGTATTGGGAAGAACACGATGGCCGACGCCGCAAGTATTACAAGCTGACAGCCGCAGGCAAGAAGTCACTGCAAGGTCGCCGATTGGAGTGGGAGGCGTTCGCGGCTGGCGTGAATGGCGTGCTGGAGATTGGGAGGGGTTAGGGATGAGTGGTGAGTGGTGAGTGAAAGAAACAGCTTCAACGCCAATCGCTTCCCCTGTCCTCAATGTCGATTCATCTCAGTTGTCTTTCCGTCACCCCTCACCCCTCACCCCTCACCATGGACCACGAACTCTCCGCGAAGTTGCCGCCGCCTCATGACGAGGAGCCGGCCCAGCTGCGACATGACATTCTGGACGAGCTGCGTGATCACCTCGATTGTGCGGCGGATCGAGAACGACGGCGGTTGGAAGTCAGTGGACAACCGGCGAACAAGGTGACGGTCTGGCAATCGGTGATTGAACGATTCGGCGACCCGGCCAGCGTGGCCCGGCGCTTGTGGTTTGACGCGATGAAGGGGCGACTCATGACACAGCGTGTAATGCTCGGAGCGGTGGCTGTAGGGCTGATCGCCTTGGTGGGGTGGATGACTATCTTGTCGCGTTCACTCACGGCGGTGATCGATGAGAACCAGAAGGCGACAGCGGCGATCCTGGAGCGACTGGGGAGGGAAAAAGCCGTCGAGTCAACTCCAAACCGCCCCGAGTTTGTCCCCGTGAAAATCTCTTTGGTCCAAAAGTCACCCGATGGCATACCCGTCGTTGGGCAAGTGGTTTACCTGGACCAGCATCCTGGAGAACAGACGTTTCATCTCGGCGATCAGTCAGAGTCCACCGACCTTCACGGAATCGCGGATTTCGGCATACTGCCGTTTGGGGTCTACAACCTGAGAATCGAGTCGATTGGAGGAACGCTCGAAGAACAAATCACTTTGCGACTCGGCAGGCCGTTCGATCTGCGGATTGTCGTTCCAGGGGCACCAGCAATGGGTCAGGTGAAGTTTGACGTTCCTCCGCCGGATTGGGAGAAATGGGACTGGCTCACGGAAGATCACAAGCCTCCCAGGGGTGAACCGGTACTGCTCGTGCGGTACTCCAGTCATTCCGAGGTCAAACTCGACAAACGAGTGTGGATGGGGCCTGAAGAACAAAATACTGTCATCGTGCGGCGGGAGGGAATCTATCCGAGTCTCATCGAACTGGTGGAAACAGAACACTCCCTGGCCCAGTTTGGCGCAGGGACATCCAGTGGTCAGGACCACGATAATGAGAACATTGATCGGCTGGTCAATCTCAGTTCTCGAGTCGACACATTGGAGCTCCCGATCGGTTCCTTGAGACTCACTGCAGAATGGTTTTTCGTCGTCGAAAATGCCAAAGAGGCCAGTGAAGGTCAAATCCTAGTTCGCCCCGTGGCACGCTCCTTGAATCCCGACTATGCGAGCTCACTCAAGGCCGCCCAGAAAATGGATCGTCACAAATTTCCCCTGTTGCTCGATATCGATCCGTCCGCACCGCAGCCCCAGGTAATGCACATCCTGAGCAATGACCCCTCAACGTTCGATGGAGAAGAACGCCCCCTGCTGCTTCCCAGTGGCGGCGGTGGGTTTTTCTGAGCGAGCGGAAGACTCGCGTTTTCCGCGCGCTACTGCCCGCCACCGTCGGGGATCGGCCAGGCGCGGCCGCAGATCAGGCCGCCATCGACGTAGATCGTCTGGCCGGTCAGGAAGGCTGACGCGGGGGAAGCGAGGAACAGGGCCGTGCCGACGAGGTCTTCGGGTTTGCCGAGTCGTCCGAGAGGGCAGTTGGCGGTGTTCCAGGCTTGCATCGTCGGGTCGGACCAGAGCTTCTTGGTGAGGTCGGTGAGGATGAACCCCGGAGCGAGTCCGTTGACGCGAACTCCGCTCGGCCCCCATTCGAGAGCCAAGGCCCGCGTCATCCCGTTCATACCGCTCTTGCTCATGGCATAGGGGGCGACGTTCTTCAGCGGACCGGCACTGTTCAGTGAATCGATGTTGATCACGCTGCCACTCTTTTGCTTAAGCATCACTCGCCCGACCGCTTGAGCCATGAAGAACGCTCCGCGGAGGTTGATCCCGAGGATGCTGTCGTAGTCCTCCTCGGTCACGTCGACGGCGGGCTTGCGGACGTTGATCCCGGCCACGTTGACGAGGGTGTCGATCCGCCCGTGAGCATGGACGATCATCTCCACCGACAGTTGGCAGTCCTCAGCCCGCGTGACATCGCTGACTGCATAACGCACCGGGTATTCGCCGACCGAGATCTCGGCGGCGGTGGCTTCCAGGGTCGTCTCATCGCGTCCGGTGATCCAGACACGGGCACCGCGCTGGGCGAAGCCCCGGGCCAGAGCTTTGCCGATCCCCCGGCTGCCGCCGGAGACGAGGACGACTTGATCGGTGACGGAGAAGAGAGAGTCGGGCATGGAGTGGACTCCGAGTGAGAACGTGAACGGGATTCAGTGAGAAGCTCGCTGCGAGGTCAGCCCCACAGTTTGATCGACTGCCAGGTGATGCTGATGAGTCCCAGCACCAGGCAGTACCACCCGAACTTGTCGAGGCTCCCGCCGACCACCGCCTTGAGCAGCCAGCGCAGAGCGACCACCCCGACCACGAATGACACGAAAGCCCCCAGCGCGAGCAGCCCGCCACCCAAACCGGTCTCGCCCGATTCGAGGATGTCTTTGCCATACAGCACGGTCGCGCCCAGAATCGCCGGGATCGCGATCAGGAACGAGAAGTCCGCAGCTGAGGAGCGAGTGAGTCCAAAGAGCAGTGCCGCGAAGATGGTACTGCCCGAGCGGGAGATGCCGGGCGCGGTGGCGATGGCTTGAATGACACCGATCAGGATCGCGATGCGCGGGGTGATCTGCTCCAGCGTTCCCTCCCCCGGCGGCATGCGTTGCGATCGGAACATGTACGCCGCTGTCACCAGCAGTCCGCACCCCGCGACCAGGGGCATGAGCGAGGTTTCATCCAGCAGATGGAAGGCTTTCTTGAGCGGGATCCCCACGACCACGAGTGGCAATGTCGCCAGCACGATCATCCACAGGATACGGGGCTGGTTCAGCAGCCTGCGGATGCGCTCGTGATACACGACGAGGATGGACCCGAGGCTTCCGATATGGAGCGAGATGTTCAGTGCCGGGCTTTCCAGCGATCCGCCCATGAGTTCTTCGACCAGCACCAGATGGCCCGAGGAGCTGATCGGAAGGAACTCGGCGATCCCCTGCAAAATGCCGAGGAGGATGATTTGGAGAGCTTCCATGCGAGGGGCAGTGCAAGGGGAGGAGGGGAGGAGGGGAGGAGGGACTTCGACTTCGACTGTTGGAGTTCAGGCTTTAGCCTGTCTGGGGGCAAGCACGGCTCCGTCGCCCAGCGCGCTCGAGGCAGCCTGAAGGCTGAACTCCAACAGCCGAACTATTGGGGTTTCGGTCCCTGGACGGGAGTCGACGGAGTGGCGGAGGGGGGCGGAGGGGGCGCGGTGGGATTCGCGTCCGGTGTTTTCGAGGGTTCCGCCGGGGGGGTCTGCGGAGTCCCGCCAGCGGGGGCCACCGCGGGGCCGATGCGGGGGGTCGGTCCCCGGGCGGCTTCGCGCTCCATGGCGGCTTGCTGCTCTGGGGAGAAGGGCTGTTGCGGCTTTCCCGTCAGCAGTTCGAGATAGAAGGCGATCAGCGGCCGGAGACTGATGTTCGGTTCGGATTCGAGGATGGCGGTGAGCCGCGTCTGGGCGGCCTGGTTGTGCCAGGTGGAGAGTTCGGATTGAGCCAGCAAGAACTCCTCGCTCGCCCAGCGTTCGGGGGCGAGATACAGAGCTTGGAACGCGGTGGCTCCCTGCGAGGCGGGCAGCAGATCCAGTCGAACTCCGGGGACAGAGGCCAACGACACCTGCTCCAGCACACTCCGCACCATGGACTCGGCCACCTGTTGAGAGTCCTTGCGGAAGAGCGTCTCCAACTGAGCGTTGTCCCCGATCGCCAGACCGTAAAGGGCATGCATCTGTCGTACCTGGGTGACGGTCAGCGGCTCGGCGGCATTGAATTCAGGCGACTTGGTGAACATGTTGTCGAGGGATTCGGCTTCCTGGAGGGCGTCCTCGGTGCGTCCCACGCTGTTCAACAATTCCAGACGCAGCAGTTGATACTTCACGTCCTTCGCGACCTCAGCGCGGTTCTCTTCCAAGACTCGCAGTGCAATTCCGGGGCAGTTCCCCCCCATGGCCGCATCCAGTGACCCCTTCCAGTTTCCACCCGAGAGCGGAGACTTGAGGACCGCTTCCTCGACAGTCTTCACGTGACGTTTCAGTTCGGTGACCGCCTTCATGTTCTGTTTCACATTCAGGGCATATTCTCGATCAGTGGGCGTGAGTGTCGTGTAGACGCCCTTCAAGCGGTAGACCTGTCTCAGATGTTCCAGAGCCAGATCCGGCTTACCCAGTTGCATTTGCAGGGAGGCCAGTTCCTCGTGGACCTCCGCGATATTGGGATTCAGCAGGAGGACATGATGATAAGCCTGGAGTACCTGCGTGATCCAGAAACTCCCCTGGTACTGAATTCCAAAGTTGTGGGCGACCGCCGATTCCATCCGGTGCAGAAACATCGCGGACTGGCCCAGAATGCGGTAGCCCTGGGTCGACTGCGGGTCGAGGATGATCCCCTGCCGGGCATGTCGATACGCGGACAGAGCCAGTGATGTCGTCGCCTTCACCATCTCGGGACTCTGTTCCGTGGTCGATGAAAACAACTGCACCAGAGACTGCTCGTGATAGGCCAGTTGCAACGGCTCGTTCAGAGAGGTCTGCGGCTGCCACAGATAGGTGTCGTACACGGTGGGTCGGCGTGGGAAGATCCACGGACCATCGGTCAGCGGAGTCTTGGGGGCCTCGGTCTGGAACGTCTGTTTGACGAAGCTGACATTGGGGTGAGCCACGCGGTACTTGTTGAACGCCTCGTCCGGGCTGTCGATTCGCGACAGCACGGCCCCGAAGGATTGCAGGCTGGTCAACGCCCATCCCTGGGACAGCATCTCGATCAGGGTCTTGTAATCGGGAGCGGGCCCGGACAGACGGGGGATGGCCTGATTGATGTGGAGCTTGGCGAACTCCGGTTTCCAGACCTCCGGCTTTCCGCTACTGGGGGTTTGAGGATTGGGGAGTCGTAACGACTCGCGCAGCGTGCGGTGCTTCGCCAGCAGGTTCTCTCCCCCGGTGGCATACAGAGTCAACCGTCGATCCGCATACGGCTTCAAACCGGCCCAGATCAGCAGGTCGCCTTGATCGAGACGGAAGTTGAACACCTCCGGCGAGGCCACTTCCTTCGCGAGCTTCTCCGCGCCGGTGATGCTGGCCTGCAGTTGCGGTGAGAACCCGGTTCCGATCCGGCGGCCCCCACGCCCCATCAGCATCCCATTACTGGCGACCAGCCCCAAGAGCAGCAGCAACACCACCGTGATCGCCCGCCCGCCTCGGTTCCAAACCAGTGGCATCGAGTCCAGGGTGTACTTCTGCGAGAACGTCCCGCGATACCACAACTGGGCATTGAGCGTGATGACAGCCGCACTGAGCAGGGCGGCCACCGGCAGTTGATGCGAGCACAGTGCGGCCAGAGCGACGACGACGACCCAGGGGAGCAACCACTCCCACGTCAATCGTCTGAAGTTGAGCGCCAACGTCAGCACGGCCAGCACGCACAGCCCCAGCGAGACGATCGAAAACAGATCCAGCCGATTCTGAAACTCCTTCGAAAAGACCGGATACCACTGCCAGGCGTACGGCCAGTCAAAGAGCAGATACGACCGCAGCTCGGGGTACTCCGTCCGGTACGCCGTCAGTGGAGAGAGCAACACGTGATAGTGCATCGGGTGCAGTAGCCAGGCGATCAGGCTGGCCCCGGTGATCTTACTCAGGGTCTTCACCCGGTCGGGTGCGTCCCCCTCCTCAATGCCCCGCAGACCGACCCAACTCAGGGCGTACGCCAGAACGATCGCGGCCCCCAGCCACGCCCGTGGGTCAAGCTGGCTCCACACCAGGATCGTGAGCGGAATCTGCCAGACGAACCCCGCGCTGCGGTTCTCGGACCAGCGGTGTAACTGAAAGACGACCAGCGTGACCCCGAGAAGTGTCAGCCCCGTCGGTCCCGGAATTAACTGGGGAAAGACCGCGATCAAGGCCAACGCCCCGCACACCGACCCCCACCACGTCGACACCCCCTTCACGCAGATCCGCGAGAGACACCAAAACGTCAGTGCCGACACGACCGCCCCCAGGATGGTCAGCCCCCGGGCCCCCAGAACTCCGTAGACTCCTGCCAACACCGGATCGGAAAGCCAGCCGATGTTGGCCCACGAGCGATCCCCGGCACTGGCCGAGAACGTGTCGACGCCCAGCGGCAGCGGGTGCTGCTGCCCGTGACGAATCCGCACCAGCAGCGAGGTGTCGTCGATCTGCGTCCACCCCAGCAGCAGGGCCAGCAACACCGTGGCCCAGCGGATCACGAAGTCCCCGCGCACCGCCTCGTCCTCGACCAGTTCGGGCGTCAGCGGTTCATACTCCGGCAACTGCTCCTCGGGAAGCGGGGGCGGGACGGCATTCAGCGCTCCCAAATTCTCGGGCAGCGCGGGGGAGTCGGGTGGAGTCGACACGGAACGATCCTGCAAGAATGACACAGAGGAATGAGCACAGACTCATCGATCGAGGTCCGCGCAGGGGCACGATATCAGCGCAGGCGACACTGAACAAACGCCCCGCACCCGTGGCACTCGAATCGAGCCGCCGTGACCCGCCCACCCGCCACATGCAGCCCCAGCAAAAAGAATGGCCCCGCACCCGGAGTCCCCACCAACCCCACCCCATCGGGCCAGCGGTCACTAAGTCTTGATCCCCGTGAGGATTTCGAGCAGGGTGGCTTCGTTCCAGCCGCAACGGCGGCGGTTCATGGCCACGCTTTTCTTATTCTTACACTGCTTCAGCAGCGACAACGTGAAGCGGTACAGCCATGCCAGATTCTCGCGCATGAACACG
>JAYTFV010000734.1:0-4017 GCA_043734065.1 Planctomycetota bacterium | reverse complement strand
GGAAGAAGTCACCGATATGCGCCGCAACGTGAAGGGCGAGGTCGTCGCCTCCTCGATGGACCGCGATGTGGAAAGCCACGTCCGCATCAGCCAGCTCGTCATCGAGCGGGGCAAGCGCCTCGCCGAGTCGGGCAAGCACTGCCTCATCCTGATGGACAGCATCACACGCTGTGCCCGGGCGTTCAACAAGTGGATCGGCGGCGGACGCGACAGCAAGATCGGCACCGGCGGCCTCGATAACCGGGCGCTGGAAATCCCGCGCCGCATGTTCGGCACCGCTCGTCGCTTCGAAGAGGGCGGCTCACTGACCGTGGTGGCCACCGCCCTCATCGAGACCGGCAATCGCATGGATGATTCGATCTTTCTGGAATTCAAGGGGACCGGGAACATGGAGCTGGTCCTGAGCCGCGACCTGGCTGAACGCCGCGTCTGGCCCGCGATCGATGTCTCCCGCTCCGGCACCCGCCGCGACGAGAAGATCCTCGCCCCCGAGGTCATCGAAGGCATCACCATGCTCCGCCGCAGCCTCGCCGCCCTCAACACCACCGAGGCCATGGAAACCCTGGTCCGCACCCTCCAGAAGTTCCCGACCAACAAAGACTTCCTGGAGAAGATCCGCTCGGTCCTGTAGCAGAATTCTGAGGAACTCTTCCGCCCGCAGCGCCAGCAAGGGACGCCGAGTTCCGTTGGCGAGGGGTTTGATTCGCCAGTGCTCAGTCGCCCAACCATCGGCAGGTGAGTGGCCTGCCCTGATTCGCCCGTGAAGCTGACGTCAACAAATTGTTGGCCACAAGTGATCGACAATGAATCCGGGCGTGAAGGTGCAACAAAATGACTCAACACTCTCTGGATAGCGTTTGGATCGACGGGTTTCGCGGACTCCGAAACCTCGCACTCGATGGACTTGGTCCGCTCAACATCCTGGTCGGAAAGAACAACTCTGGGAAAACGAGCGTACTGGAAGCCTTGTCAATTCTTTGCAACGCCTACGACCCCTCCGAGTGGATGTCGATGGTTCGGCGGCGAGATTTCGGCGGACTCGACGAAACTCGCATTCATTCACTGCGTTGGTGCTTTCCCCAGAGAGGCGAACTTGCCGACGCCGAGTTCATGTTTCAAAGCCACTGCGAGATGAAATCCACCGGCACATTTCCATTGAGGAAATTGCGAGTCGAGTACAAGGACATCGTGGGGGAACATAGTGTGAAGGAACTGGAGCAGATGGCGAGGCGACGGCCCGAAATGGGGGACGCCATTGACGAGCAGTGGAGAGGTGCTGAAATTATTCATTACGCGGAAGTGGCTCCTGCGAATAAAACTCTTCTTGACTCTTGTACGCATTCGACCATCGAACCCATAGGGATTCAACTCCGGGAAGACGAACCAGTGATGGGCCGAACTTCTAGTGCCCGACGAAGTGGCAACCTGCCCACGGACACACTCACTCCCTACTCCTATCAACTCAACCGATTGCAGGTCAGGTCACAATCGCTGCAGTTGTTTCGGAAATTGGCCAATCCGACGCAGAGCCGAGAGTATGTTCTGGAATTGATTCGGCAGTTTGATCCAGACATCATCGACATCGAAATCGCATCGTTTCGCGGTGTGCGTCCGGCGATCTATCTCAACCACAAACGATTGGGGCCTGCCCCGTTGTCGATTTTTGGTGACGCGATGCGGCGGGCGGTGTTGATGGCAAGCGTCCTTCATTCCCTTAAGGGCGGAGGCGTGCTGCTGATCGATGAGATCGAAACGGGAATCCATGTCCACGCATTGCAGCGAGTCTTCGCGTGGCTGGCCAATTCGGCGAAGCAATTCGACGTGCAGATCGTCGCGACGACACACAGCCTGGAGGCGGTGGATGCCATGGCTGAGTCCGTCACTGATCGTATTGACGACCTGGTGACATTTCATCTGGATCAGGCCGATGACGAAACTCGGGCCAAGCGGATTCCTGGTGAGTTGTTGCTTCGGCTGCGGCGTGAACGCGGATTGGACGTGAGATAAGCCATGCCCAAATACGGATACTTGGTGGTTGAAGGGCCTCACGATGTGGAGTTCATCTACCGTCTTTTGAGTCCATTCAGGCTAAAGCGGGTGCAATGGGACAGAGACCTCGACAGCTACATGCAGCCTCTGGTGCCGCGATCCTTTCCGCACCTTGGCGACTTGCAGAAGCGAGTTCCCGTCCCCCTGTTTCTGCAAAGCTCGTCGCACGCGATTGCGATCCACAGTGCAATCGGAGACACACGATTGGTGGAGACAGTGGAGGAGAGCGCAAAACTCATCGACTTCAATTTAATGACTGGTGTGGGAATCATTCTCGACACAGATCTGGAGATTCCGGCTGCCAAACGCTACGCCGAGATCAAATCCGGAATGCACGCCAAGGGATTTGCACTGGCGGATTTAGCGGGAGGTGTCACTGCCGGACGACCGCGATACGGTGCTTTTGTACTCCCCGATAATAGCAGTGTTGGCAACCTGGAAGACCTGCTCATCGAGTGTGCCCAAACGGCTTATCCCAACCTACTCAATAGTGCGAGGATGCACATTGATGCCGCCAAGCAAGACAAGACGCTCCAGCAGGAGGACGGTGAAGACCTCATCAAAACCCCGGTTTGCAACAAAGCAATTGTGGGAGCCATCGCCAGCGTTTTGCGACCTGGAAAGGCGATTCAGACCTCGATCCAGGACAACAAATGGTTTCGTGACGGCAATCTGAAGCTCGCCCGGGTGAAGGCGGTCCAAGACTTCCTCATCAATTTGCTGGATTTGTCGTGATATTGTCACATTGCGAACGCGAACAAATTTGGGCACATCCGACGTGTGAATGGTATACTGGGACTAGGGAACCCCGCGTTAGTCACGCCCCTCGAACTCCTGAACGAAGATGCGGACGATGAATAGCGACAGCGAAGTACGTCGAGTGCGAAAAGAGATGTCGGCGGCTGCCAACCACGATGTGCGCCAATTGATCGCCATGATCAACCAACGTCGGGCGGAGGTTGTCTCACGCATTATCGATCCTGGTACAGAGGCCGAACATAGCGATGCACACGAAGTCGCCGATCAGGCGGTTCTCCGGGTAGAATCGTCCGCCGCCGCCCGGTGATGGCCGGGTGGCCCGAAAGGCCGCTCTGGGGGGCTGAGTGAGGGGGGATTCGCCCGTTGTCGGTTCGTCGCGAAATGCGAGTCGCGGAGCCACATCGCGTAGGTCGCTCGTTCGCTCAGCGACCGAGATTTTTGAGGGGTATCGAAAGTTCGCGAATGCCCCCCGATCGCTTTGCGATGTCGCACCGGGTTGAAGCCTGAACACGGGGTGCATAAGTTACCGATGGTCACATCAATCGGCCCACTCTCCTTTCAAGGTCTGAACTGCGATGAATCGGTTGGCATTCTTGGTGGTGATGTTCCTGTCCTCGGCCTCGCTACTCTCTGCCGAGGAACCGAAGTCTCTGGGGGCGAAGGCTCTCGCGGGCAAGCGCGTCCTGACCCTCGGGGACAGTATCACCCAGGACGGACGTTACCTGAGCTTCGTCGAGTATTACCTCCAGAAGCAGAACCCGGCGCTCGACTTCGACGTCGTCAACGCCGGGCTGGCGAGCGAGACGACCTCGGGACTCAGTGAAGAGGGGCATCCCGGGCCGAGGCCGTGCGTGCATGAGCGGCTTGATCGGGCTCTCGCGGATGTCAAACCGAAGTTGGTGATCGCCTGTTACGGGATGAACGACGGGATCTACTTGCCGCTCAGCGATGACCGGCTGAAGGCATTTCAGGACGGGATCACCAAGCTCGTCGAGAAGTGCCAGGCGGCGGGGGCGGAGGTGATTCTCATCACGCCTCCCGCGTACGATGTCGACTGCCACGGCGGTGTGGCGGCCATGAAGTTCGACTACAACACCGTGCTGGATGCCTATGCCGCGTGGGAACTCAAATCCCCACCAAAGGGCGTAAAGGTCATCGACCTCCACACCCCGATGTGTGCCGCCGTCAAGCCCAACCGCGAGGCGAAAC
>JAYTFV010000733.1:0-5524 GCA_043734065.1 Planctomycetota bacterium | reverse complement strand
GGAGGCGAAGTTGTTTGGTCGGTCGGTGACTGGCTGGGCGGTGGGGTTGCCGGAGTGGCGGTATCCGGTGGTGTGTGATGTCGCCACGGCGAAGATCGCTTACGACAACTATGAGGGGCGGTGGGGTGACCCGCGGGAGCTCGGGCGGTTCCGGCAAAGTTATGCCGTGGAGAAGGCTCGGATCGAGGCAAGGCTGAAGGGGCACACGGTGGTGGAGCAGTCGCTGGCGGATGGGTCGATCAAGCTCACAATTCAAGTCGGAGGTGTGCATTGAGCAAGACGATTGAAATCGTGGTGGCCCCGGATGGTCAGACGCGGGTCGAGACCAGGGGATTTACGGGCAGTGAATGTCGTCGGGCCAGCGAGTTCATCGAGCGGGCGCTCGGGAAGCAGACGGGTGAGCTGTTGAAGGCGGAGTTCTATCAGGCGACTTCTTCGCAGGAACACGTTCAGGAGGGGCAATGACCGCGACTCCTGGCCGAAGGTCATCAGCTCTCCGCTCTTCATTCTTCACATCGAACATTCACAAGGAACTACCATGGCGCTCATCGAGCATTTGGCGGAGTACGTGCGGGCGTGCTTCACGGGGATTTGGATTGAAAGTCACGAGCAGCAGGATGCGCTCACGGGTATCGCGCAATTGTGTCAGCAGGAACACTGGCAACTGGCGACGTGGAACATTGAGCAGGGGCTGCGCGTGTCGGGAGCGGCGGTGGACAAAGGTGGAAGCGATCCGCTGGCGGCGATTCGGGCGGTGAACACGCTGGCGACGCCCGAAGGGACGGCGATCCTGGTGCTTCAGAACTTTCATCGGTTCTTGTCGTCCGCGGAGATCGTGCAGGCCCTGTCGCAGCAGATCATCACCGGCAAACAAAACCGGACGATCGTGGTGATTCTCGCGCCGGTGGTGCAGTTGCCGATCGAGTTGGAGAAGCTGTTCGTGGTGCTGGAGCACGAGTTGCCGGATCGCGGGCAGCTGGCGGAGATCGCTCGCGGGATCGCCACTGAGGAGTCCGAGCTGCCGAGCGGGACGGACCTCGACATCGTGCTGGATGCGGCAGCCGGACTGACGCGAATGGAAGCCGAGAACGCCTTCAGTCTGTCGCTGGTGCGGCATGGTCGGATCACCAGCGAGGCGGTGTGGGAGCTGAAGTCGGGGATGCTCAAGAAGTCCGGGATGCTGGAACTGCATCGCGGACAGGATGACTTCAGCCGACTGGGCGGGCTCGCGTCGCTCAAGTCGTTCTGTAAGCGAGCGCTGTTGCAGCCGAGTCGGGGTAACCCGTCGAAGCGGCCTCGCGGTGTGCTTTTGTTGTCTCCACCGGGTTGTGGGAAGTCGCAGTTCTGCAAGAGCCTGGGGAAGGAAGTCGGACGGCCGGTGCTGATGCTCGACGTGGGGAGTCTGATGGGCTCGCTGGTCGGGCAGAGCGAAGAACGCACGCGGCAGGCACTGCGGATCATCGACGCGATGGCCCCGTGCGTGGCGATGATCGATGAAGTCGAGAAGGCGTTTTCCGGGATGAACAGTAGCGGGGACTCGGGGGTGACTTCACGGATGTTCGGCACGTTTCTGTCGTGGCTGAACGATCACTCGTCGGATGTGTTTGTGGTCTGCACGGCCAACGATGTCTCGAAACTGCCTCCGGAGTTCGGGCGTTCGGAACGGTTCGATGGGATCTTCTTCCTCGACCTGCCGATACGCGAAGAGAAGGATGCGATCTGGACCATCTATCGGGAACAGTTCGAGATCGATCGGACTCAACGTCTGCCGGAGGACACGGACTGGACTGGGGCGGAGATCAAAGCGTGCTGCCGGTTGGCGGCGCTGCTTGATCTGCCGTTGGTTCAGGCTGCTCAAAATGTTGTCCCCGTGGCGGTGACTGCTGCGGAGAGTGTCGAACGGCTGCGGACCTGGGCGAGTGGCCGCTGCCTCTCGGCTCAGCAACCGGGCCTCTATCACCAGCCTGGCAAGACGGGATCACGGCGGAAGGTCAGCCGGGACTCTTCGCTGAACTGAACGATTCTCATATGACGGCTATGACGGCTCGTAAAGCCGAAGGAGGTGACTTGCTCACACAGACACATCTCGCCGTCCTGCGGGCGGCGTTGCAATTCTTTGACGAGGAATTGGGGCCGCATGGGATCAACTCCATGCGGCCCTATTTCGATGAACCACTGGATGAGGAGATCAGCCGAAGCGACCTGGCGGAGTTGCGTGACAGGTTGCGGACCTGCGAGGTGCGTTATGTCTGCTGCGATCTCACCGGGACTCAGGTAATGCACACCGGGCTGCATGCCTCGGTGGAGGTCGCTCGGTCATACGCTATCGGCGACGTCGATCAGATCGCGACGGTCCTGCTGATGGCGGGTTCGTAACACTGTTCGCGTTACAACCCTTCCATCAGGGTGGACAGCGTGATTCCCAGAGTGTCGGCAATGGTCTCGATGTTCCGCAGAGCCACATTCCGCTCACCCCGTTCGATCCCACCGATGTACGTCCGGTCGAGTTCGCAGGCCGCCGCGAAACTCTCCTGAGAATAGCCCTGCTCCTTGCGCCTCTCGCGCACTCGCAGTCCAAATCGCACCAGGATGTCGGCTCGCTTTCCCATGCCAACCATTGGAATGTTGACAATGAGTATCACACTACGGACTATGAGTATCATTCCGCAGTGGACTTGGTACTCATTCCAGCCCCCCACCCTTTCCAGAAGGAATACTGAATGACTGAAACTCGTAACATTTCTCCCGACTCGTCAGCTGCCGACTCACCCGTGGACCACTTGCCCGCATTCCCCTGGTGGGGATGGACGGTGTTCCTGACCGGGGTGCTGTGTGTCTTGGGCGGTTTGGATTCCCTGATTCCCCGTCTTCCGTATGTGTGGCCAACGATCAGTGAATTCCTTATGCCCGTCGTATCCCTCGGAATGCTGGGGTGCGCCTTGGGGGGCCTGACAAGACTCGGGATGAGTCTGACAGGCTTATGGAGGCAACGCCCCGCCTCACCTCACAATCGAACGTTGATGCTATTGGGAGGAGCGGCGTTCTGCCTGGGGATCGGATTTACGTTCGTCGCCCTGTCGATCCCTGCTTTCCATAATGCAGCCCGAGCCATGGCGTCCGCTCACAACGGCCAATGGACAGACCGTCCTGTCGGAGTTGACAACCTCGTTCTCTCGGCTCCGGGGAACTGGGAGGTGACTTCCAGTCCAGAGCAATCCGCGTCTCTGTACTTGATTGACAGTCAGAATGATCTGCACCTGATGGTGACTGCCGTTTCCAAGGAGGATGTCACATTCAAGACACTCTCGCAGTTCTATGACCTGACGTTAAAAGGGATCCTGCTCAGCGATGTCCAAGTGGAGGAACTTCCCCAGCCACCGGCAGATCCAGTGAACAAGATCGACTTCACAATGACTGGCACTCTGTCTGACACACAACGTTGGCAGTTTCGTATGCGACTCATGGAGACAGAGAGATTCTGGGTGGAGGTTCGGGTCTGGGGCCGACCCAGTCAGCTGGCTGAAGTCCACGAGAGTGTCGAGAGAATCGTCTCGTCGGTTCATCAGAGCGACTACTGAACTCAACCACCGCTAGCCGAAACTGCATCCTCACGACAGCACTGCCACAGGAGACCTTCGGGACTCCAGAGGCAGTGCTGTTTTCTATTTGTGCTTCACGATCTGGGAGACTTCATGAGTACATCTATGCTCGACGAACCACTGACCGGTTTGTCATCACAGTCGAACGCTGCCGATCGGATGCGCGGCACGATGGCAGCTGCGCGGTTGAGCTTCACCTGGCTTGGAGTTCGCAAGTCGCTGACGAGCGAACAGAAGAATCAGGCGGCCGATTCGTTCGGGGCCGAGGGGAAGTTTCTGTCGGCGGGGAAGAAGCTGCTGGACACGTCGCACCCGGCGTATCAGGCGGTCAACGCGATCCGGGGGCGGGCGACGGCTTACTGGAAAGGCGTGTCGCTGCCGTTCCCGGAGCCGGGGATTCGGCTGATCAGGCAGGACTCGATCACTCCGTTCGACCGGCAGATCGCGACCTTCCGCGAGGAGCTGGATGAGGCGGTGTCGGAACTCGACCGGCGGTATGACGAGTTGCGGGTCGCAGCGCGGAATCGCCTGGGGGAGCTGTTCGATGCGAGTGACTATCCGGTCTCACTGATCGGCCTGTTCGCGATCGAGCACGACTTCCCCTCGGTCGAGCCGCCGAGCTACCTGCGACAGCTGAGTCCCGAACTGTATGAGCAGGAATGTCGCCGGATGCAGTCGCGGTTCGACGAGGCGGTTCAGTTGGCCGAGGCGGCATTCACCGAGGAGTTGGCCAAGCTGGTCGACCATCTCAGCGAACGGCTGAGCGGCCAAGCGGATGGCAAGCCGAAGGTCTTCCGCGACACGGCGATCACCAACCTCACCGAGTTCCTCGAACGCTTCCGGCGTCTGAATGTCCGTTCGAACGAACAGCTCGATGCGCTCGTCGAGCGAGCCGGGCAGGTCGTCGCGGGACTCGAACCGCAACAGCTGCGAGACAACTCGTCGATGCGGCAACGCGTCTCTACACAGATGACGGCAGTGCAGGCGAGTCTCGATCAGCTGCTGGTCGAGCGACCACGTCGCAACATTCTGCGGCGACCGAAATGAAGGAGGTGAGTCATGGAGCTGCTCATCACCTCGGACGGCCAGTGTCGCTGTGTGTATGACGAGTTACTGGATCTGAGCGGCCTCGGCTCAATGACGATTCAGCGGGCCTCGCATGTCGAGCCGAACGCAACTGGTCAGTGGACTGCGGATCTGTCTCCGGTGAACGGTCCCCAGCTCGGGCCGTTCACGAATCGCAGCGAGGCCCTCGCAGCCGAGGTCGACTGGCTGCGAACGCACTGGCTGTTCTCCCCGTCGCCGATCCACTGACGATCTCTCCCCCACTCCTTGTCTCCCCGTCTCCTCCTCTCCCTGCCTCAACTCAACTCACCCCGCCCACGACCGCTCCCCCCGGAGCGGTCGTTCGCATTTCCCCCTTGGAGAAATCTCATGAGTCCACGTGCCCTGCATGCTGCGATTGCCCGAGCCACTGGCGAAGACGTTCGCGAGATCCGCCGACGCGGGTTCTCGATCGTGAACCCCGGTGTCCGCTTCGACCCCGAACCCGATCGGCGACCTCATCAGGTTCTCGACTGGGACCGGGTCGATCTGGGTCGCAACCTGCCCCTCGTCGATCAACCATTCCGGCGGTAGACGTTTTCCGTCCTTCCTCACTCACCCCTAACCACTCACCCCCTCCTCAAGGACCACCCATGCGAATTCTGTTCATCAACAACGACGGCGGCGGGTTCGCCGACGAGATCGAGATCGCGGACGGCATCTCTGTGCAACAGCTGTTCGATCAGCGGATCAAAGGTAAGTCCGTGGACTACCTGATCCGAGTGAACCGCCAGCCCACGACCCGCGAGACCGTGCTGCAACCGGGTGATCGAGTGTCGATCACTCCCACTAAGATCGAAGGCGCGGCGCGGTCATTGCAC
>JAYTFV010000732.1:0-13454 GCA_043734065.1 Planctomycetota bacterium | reverse complement strand
GCGCGTCTGCCAATTCCGCCACGTGGGCAACGGGAAGGGGGAAAAGGTTAACACGGGGGGCGGGGATTTTCAATGCAGGCGGGGGGCGGAATGTTGTCGGGGCATTCAAATACCGATACTCACATTTTCGCAAGTGGCTTGCTAGAAATGAGTTACTATCGAGTGTCGTGATACAATTCCGGTCTCAGTTTTCCGAGATACGATCCGCGATATCTTTGGTGATACAAATGGGAACGGGTATGTTCTGCGGAACAGACTGAGTGTGATGAGCCACCGGCCAATTGAAACCTGTGCTGAGTTACCGGCCAGCAAAGCCGTTGTGGGGGGCTTGAAGATTGCGGTGCGGTACGGGGAAGCACCAGCTGTATGCGGCGTTCAAATGGGGGATTTTGAACCGATTCGTACTCAGATCATTCTCGTCGAACCCGGTCGCAGCGAATTACCGTTTTATCAGGCCCTTGGGTTTCCTAAACCGAAGGTCGTGGGTTCGAATCCAACCGCCTTCACTGTTTCACGTTTTCGAACTCCCAGTGACCCACGGGTTAACGGAGTGGGGGCATTTCTACGTCCCCTCGCCCCCGCGTCGTATCCGCCATTCCTGCCAGATGTTGCGATGACGGGGTCTCCGACCGAGGCCTTTCTGCTGTCCCACAAAACGCCCAGATTTCGATATTTCAAACCGCTCGTGCGAGTTTTGACCTTCGAACTCTCTCTGTCTCTCCCAAAACGGCCCAAAGATTTAAAACACCGTTTGGGACCGCGAACCGGAACCAACCCTGATTTCGAACTCGCAGAACGTAAATGAGTTGGTCGACTTCGACACAACTCGTCCTCACGACTTACACCTGTTCCTCTGCCCGGCGGTTCAGACTCCAAATCGTTTCGGAGTGTCATCGCCCCAGCCGGGACACATCGCGATAGGCATCCCAGCTGTCGAGTTGCCAGGCGTCGACAACCTGTTCCCACTCCGTACGCAGGAATTGCGCGCTGAATTTGTGTCCGGGAATCGTATTTGCGGCGTGCTGCAAAAGTTCGCGGGGCTGTATTCGTGCCTGACGAGCTCACTTAAATCAGGTCCAAACCTCGCATGGTCCCGGTGCTGGAGGCGAATTGATCGGTCTCGATGCCGAGACTCTGCAGCATGCTCACAAAGAGATTGGGCAGCGGATAGTTCTGGGTCCGATCGAACGCGAGGTGCTGTCCGTGTTGGAAACCGCCCCCAGCCAGCAAGACCGGCAGGTTGACGTTCGAATGTGTGTTGGCGTCACCCATGCAGGTTCCGAACAGCACCATCGTGCGATCCAGCAGCGTGGCGTCTTGCTCTTTGGCGGATTTCAGACCATCCAAGAGGCCTGCGAATTTGGCCAGACCCGCTGTTTCGATCGTCTCCAGCTGGGACAGTGCTTCGGGACTTCCGCCGTGATGAGTGAGATTGTGCGTGTCCTGAGTCACACCGGGTAACCGCAACGGAGGAGTGCCGAATCCGACGAACACCGAGATGAGCCGAGTGCTGTCGGACTCCAGAGCGAGCCGGATGACATCGTACATCTGCTGCATTTTATCGATGAGCAGCGAGTTGTCCCGGAGATTGATCTCTTGGGGTTCGGGAACACTCGGACGCGGCTTCGGCTTTGTCTCCCATGCAGCTGATTCTTCGAACTGACGTTCCAGGTCGCGTACTGCCGTGAAATATTCATCAACCCGCTGACGGTCGACGGCCCCTAAGCTCTGTTCCATTCGTCGCGCACGATCGCTGACGAAATCGAGCAGGCTGCGACCTCGGCGCAAGTCCTCGATCCGCGCGGCGACTTCTTTAGGGTTCCCTTGAATGAACATCCGACGATAGATCGCCACGGGACTGCTCTCGGGAGGAACCATCACCCCGTTGCGAGAGTAAGACAGACCCCGAGTCCCCGGCCCCACTAGCACACTGAGAGACGGAATCCGCGTTTTCGTGCCGATCTGCTCGGCGGCGTATTGATCCACTGAAATCGTGTTGCGAAAGCCGCCAGACAGCGGATGCGGTGCCGCTGTGAGGAAGCAGATTTCCGCTTCATGCCCGCCATCGACATCGGGATGCGACACTCCGGAGAAGACCGTCAAATCCTGGCGATGTGCTTCAAGCAGCTTCAAGTAAGGCGTCAGTTCGTAGTCCCGACCGGGCTGCTGTGGAAAGAAATTCTTCGGCAAGATTCCATGATTCGTCTCGATCGCGAGCATGCGGCGAGGGATGGCCGACTCCGCATCCGCAGCGCGGGCGGCCGGGCCAAATAGCGGTCGCATGGCGTCGAGGAATGGCAGAGTCATCGCCACTCCAGCACCGCGCAGAAATGTCCTACGGGCCAAACCTTGGCAAGGGATATGAAAGGGAGTCATGGGACATTCAGATCCTAGGTTACCTGTTTCGGAACAGTTCACTCTGTACGACCGCATGGAGGATAGAGCGCACGCCGTACTTGGACATAGCCGTTTCCTCCAGAATCCGTTCCACCAGAGCGCGGTCGGCAAATGAGACTGGCGTTCCCGTCGCATAGACGATCAACTGTTCGGCGAGATTACGGGCAATTTGTCGCTCATCCTGCAGCAGCTGGCGTTTGAATTCCCGGATGTCCGTAAAGGTTCGAGTGGGCGCGAGTTCCCCGGACGGATCGACCGGCAATCCGAGCACAAACTCATGACGGCCCGCCAGCACCGGTGGCTTTGTCGTGCGGTCGCCTTTCTCCAAGGAGCGATAGCGGGATCGAAACCCGCCGATGGCGTCATAGCTTTCCAACGCGAAACCCGGCGGATCGATGGCACGATGACAGGCCGCACACGCGGTGTCGGATCGATGCTTGGCAAGCAGCTCGCGAATCGTCGTCGCTCCCCGTGTATCGGGTTCAACGGCTGGCACATTCGGCGGTGGCGGCTCCGGCGGTTTGCCGACGAGCTTCCGCTGCACCCAGGCCCCGCGACGGACCGGGGACGTGGTTGTTCCGTTCGCAGTGACCTTCAGCACGGCAGCCTGTGTCAGGAAGCCGCCCCGCTGTGAGTCGACCGGTAATGGAACTTTGCGGATGGCGAAACCTGCGACCAGATCCGTCGGCTGCACGGGACGCGGCAACGTATCACGAGGTTGCTTTGGCCGAGGATTCTCCTGCGGAATGGTGAAATCTTCAATGTCCACGAGGCCGAACCCGCCGTAGAACTCGGCCAGCGTTTGGTTGAGCATCGCGAAGTCGGAATCCACGATGTGCGCCGCAGGGAGGTCGTGACGAAGCAATTCGCCGAAGAACGCACGGGTTTCGCCGAGCATCGAGTCTCGCAATAACCGGTTGAACTCGGGATAGAGTTTGGAGTGCGGCGTATTGTCGTCGAGCAGCCGTAGGTCGAGCCACTGATCCGTGAAATCGGCGATAAACCTCGCCGCTTTCGGATCCGCGAGCATCCGCTCGGTTTGTGATTTCAAAACCGTTGTGTCACGAAGTCGTCCCTCTTGGGCGACTCGAAACAGCTCCTCATCCGGCATCGAGCTCCACAAGAAGTACGAAAGGCGGCTGGCCAGAGCGAAGTCATCGAGCGCTCCTGCCGACTCGCGAAGAAACAGGAAATCGGGCGAACACAGCGCGGTTTCATATGCGGCGAGCATTGCATCTTCAAATCGCGAATTCTCGGCGAGCCGCCTGTTCACGATCTCGATGTACGGTGACAATTCGTCGGCGGCTATTGGCCGACGGAACACCAGCGGCAGGAAACTTGCCAGTAGCTTCTCGGCATCAACCAGCGGGTTTCCAGATGCCGCAGTCCAGTAGTCGTTCTGTCGCGGAGCGGTGAAGGGCTGCGGACCTCCTCGATACTGGCCCATGGCGCGACGCTTCGGCCTTTGTTCCGGGGCGAGGTTCTCCAAGCGAACGAGCGGCAGGTCGCCGAACATCCGGCGATGACCGACGCCCGGCCACTGATCGACCAACGGACCTTCGAGTTCGACCCAGTCCACAGCGATTCCATCGCCTGTGTAACTGGCGAGCTTCCCATAGGGAATTCCCTGCCAGTCATGCAGCACGGAGGCTGGCTGAAACAGCACCGTCTCGCCCGGGTTGAGCCAGATCACGGTCTCGCTTTCAGTCGGCTTGAGCGATGGTGCGTCAAAATAGAAGACCGTGTCATTCTTTGTCCCGGCGTGTTTTGTTTCGACGAAGAAGCGTCCGATGTGAGGTGTGGTCGGCTGCACTCCTCCTTGGGCCCACCGAAAACTCCACAGTGACGCCCGCACTCGGTAGTAACCCGGGATCGCCGGAGCCAGCTGATCGAAATCCGGCTTGTAATCGTCACCATTCCGCATGAATCCAACAGAACCTCGATAGGGGATTTTACCTGATTTCTGCAGCTGATCGAAGTACCCGTAGCCGCTGCCACCTGGCACTTGGCCGCTCGGCACGGAGAGGGGAAACATCTCGGCGTCGTATTTGAAATCCTTCAGACATGCGCCGCATCCATTGATAATCCCATCCATGATGCTGCCCGAATCGCCGGGATACATTCGAGAGATTTGTGCCTCATCACGCTGCGAGTACGGAGCGATGGCCAGTGGCAGCGCCTTGCTCGCTGCGTCGAGATAGCGATTGATTTGGACCGTGGAAAACTCCAGGACCGTGCCGGATTTGTTGAACCCCTGCAGCCGCCCATCCTCAGGAAGAAGGTCCGCCACGTGCAACGCTGGCAACCCCAGCAGATCGCGGAGCGTGTTTTCATACTCCACCCGATTGAGTCGTCGCAACGTACTCCGTCCCGTGGACTCTCGAGATTTGCTTTCGGCGGTGATGAGTGCCTGACTAACCGATTTGAGGATTTCGCCCCTCTCCGCATCAGGCAGCGTTTCGTCAGGCGGCATCTCACCGTCACGCACCCGGTCGTGAATCCGAACCCAGCTGCGAAAGGAACTGGGATCGGCGGCATCTGACGGCAAACCGTATGCGACGAGGGCTTCCAGATCGAGGCCCCCTTTCTTCGTCGTGCCATCGTGACAACTCAGGCAGTGAGCCGTAATGGCTCTGCCAAGTCCCTGCGGAAGATCGCCACAGATTCCAGCCGACGTTGCCAGCAACTGGCAGATCGCGGGCAAAATCCAAGCGAATGACTTCGTTCCGTGGAATCGGCGGGTTGTCACTGAAAAGTCCTTAACACTCCGAGGAAAGGATGACACGATCGGTTCCTTTGGGGCACCAGTGTCTGCAATAGATGCTGGACGCTCAGTCCGTGGTTGGCCACTTGTGTCACAATCTTACCGTCGAGTCAAAGCCCTCACCAGCAGTTCTCCTGTGCAACGAAGACTCAAAATATTTCCGAAACATCTGCATCCATTTGTCACTTTCTCGCGAATCGAATGATGTGCGGAACACGAGTCTGTGGACGACTGAACCGCTTTTCACTGTCGGAACGTTGGTGCAACGTTCGAAACACATCAAGGGAAATGAACATGACGCGATTTGTGACTCAGCTGCT
This sequence comes from Planctomycetota bacterium, assembly GCA_043734065.1. Classification (GTDB taxonomy): domain Bacteria; phylum Planctomycetota; class Planctomycetia; order Planctomycetales; family Planctomycetaceae; genus TH-plancto1. Next base: position 7,973 of record JAYTFV010000732.1, on the reverse strand, counting down.
GGTTGTGGCTCTGCTGGCCGGGGCCTCCACGATGGCTTTCGCAGAAGCGAAGAAGGACATCGTCGACACCGCCGTGGGTGCCAAGACTTTCAACACTCTGGTGGCGGCTGTGAAGGCCGCCGGATTGGTTGATACGCTGAAGGGCGAGGGCCCGTTCACGGTGTTCGCACCATCGGACGAGGCATTCGCCAAGTTGCCCGCTGGTACCGTGGAGTCTCTGTTGAAGCCAGAGAACAAAGAGAAGCTCGTCGCGATCCTGACCTATCACGTGGTTGCCGGAAAGGTGATGGCCAAGGATGTCGTGAAGCTGACCGAAGCCAAGACGGTTCAGGGAACGACGGTGAAGATCGCCGTGAAAGATGGTAAGGTAATGATCAATGACGCGACTGTCTCCACGGCAGACATCGAAACCAGCAATGGTGTGATTCACGTCATCGACACGGTCATCATGCCCAAGTAGTGCGGGCGATCGTCGACGAATTCAATGAGCAAGGTCGGTCGAAAGATCGGCCTTGCTTCATTGCATCAACCGCTGGAGGTCGATTTGCAGGTTCCGTTGCTACCCAGGATCGCGAACGGCGAGAGCGCCGCGATCGATGAGTGCCTTGATCGATATGGCGGACTCGTGTGGTCGCTGGCTCGGCGGCTTTCTCCGTCCCTGTCCGATGCCGAGGACGCGGTCCAAGAGATTTTCCTGGACGTGTGGCGGAACGCGAATCGCTTTCGAGAGGACGTGGCCAGCGAAGTGACATTCGTGGCGATGTTGGCCCGCAGGCGTCTCGTGAGCCGAATGCGTCAGTCTCGACGCGATGTCGGTGTTCAGCCGATTGACGAATCCACTTTAACGTACGCGGCACCGCAAACTCCGGCCAGGTTGGACATCACCGAGGAGGCTTCCCAGGCGACTGCTTGTCTGGAGCGATTGAAGCGAGATGAACGAGAGGTTCTCGAGCTCTCCATCTATCACGGATTGCCACAATCCCAGATTGCAACGAGAATCGGACTTCCCCTGGGAACCGTCAAATCTCATGCACGCCGAGGATTGTCCCAGCTGCGAGACTGTATGCGATTGCGCTCCCGCGTGATTCGTGAGAGGGAGGAGCAACGATGAGCGAACATGCCCCCTCGGATTTCGAACACTGGGAAGAGCTGGAAGCTGCGAGACTACTGTATGGTCTCTCGGTCGAGGAGCAAGCGGAGTACGGCCGACTGTCTGCGAAAGCTCCTCATGATCAAACTCCGTCTTTGGAACACATGGTCGCATCACTCGATGTGATCTGGTCAGGTGGTGATTCCATGCCGTTGCCGGAACATCTCCGCCGTGTGATCCGCACTCAAGCCGAGCAGGAATTGTCTGCCAATCGCGTGTCCGCAGCGACGAGTCTCGGAGCGCACTCTCGTCCTGGATGGCGGGTCCAGCGGTACTTGCCTTGGCTGGTCTCAGCGGCCTGCCTCGCCTTTGCCGTTTCGAGTTGGATCTTGAATCCCTCCCGATCGACGACGGCGAATCTGGCTGAGGTCCGCGCCGAAATCATCTCGTCGGCCCCCGATGCGCAACGTGCCGATTGGTCCGCTGGCCCGACACCCATTGCGGGCGCGAGCGTGGATGTCGTCTGGAGTTCTCAGCGTCAACAAGGGGTGATGCGATTTCAAGGTCTGCCGGTGAACTCCCCCACCGAGGAACAGTATCAACTCTGGATTTTCGACAAGAACCAAAGCGATAAAACCCCCGTGGATGGCGGCGTGTTTGATGTCACCACCGAAGGCGAAGTCCTCGTGTCGATCGACCCCAAACTGAAAGTTCAAGAGGCATTTCTGTTCGCGGTCACGATTGAGAAACCAGGCGGTGTCGTCGTCTCTACCCGAGAAAGACTGCCGCTCCTGGCCAATGTCAATTAGTAGGAGTTGACATCGAATCGCGATGAACATCCAAGCATGACTTTGCCCAAGGGCCGTCGCTTAGTTCCGGTACCGATCGACGAAGGCTGAGTCAGGAGCCAATCTCAGAAACACCAAACACGTATCGGATCAATATGCGATCGTTCTAAGGCACCGGAAATCGGTCTCGCTGATCCGCATGATAAGCCGTGTGCGTGAGCAAGCATTACCTGACTGACCCCAATCGCGGGGTGTTATCCCAACTTCGCCAGGAAGTCGTCTGCCACACGCAAGTGCTCGGTCAGCTTATTCCCCATCTTATCCCGCATCTCCATCCTGGCCGTCGCCGCCTTCGTCCTCTATCGCACTCTCTTCCTGAAGTAAGGGGCTGACCGCATTGGACTTCCCCCCGCAATTGAGTGTGTTTTACCCGATTCCGAAGATTAGGTCCGTTCTTCCGGTTTTCAGAGCGAGAACTCTCCCTCTCGGTCCAACACGCCCCTCCAGGATAAGACTCCGTTTGGGACCGCGAGCCGGACCCAACCCTGATTTCGACTTTGGCGAGAGGCGTCGTTGCACAAAGGCTCATGTTCGGATTGTTCACAGAGATCACGAGGAAGCTGCTCTATTCTGGTAAAGGAGTCTTGCTGCTTCGCGGCGAAGCGAATAGAGAGACGGTCCACGTGCCCCAATACCGATCATGGTGATCGCCTGGAAATCCAAGGAAAGAATGAACTGGTGGAGGCTTGGTAGGACACATATTCGGGACGGCGTGTGGTGATGGTCCGCTCGATCAAAACCACGCCCGACACTCTGAGCAGCAGGTACGACATCAGCAAGGGGGCGAAGATGGTCCACGCAGCTCCGCCCGCGGAGGCGATCAGGTATAGCCCCCACCAGACGCAGAAGTCTCCAAAATAGTTGGGATGGCGAGTCAGCCTCCAGAGTCCACGGTCCATCACTCGGCCCACATTTTGGGGATCGGCTTGAAATTGGGCCATCTGGAAATCGCCCACGGCTTCAAAGAACATCCCCAGAGACCACACTGCTGATCCCACCAGATCAAGCCAGCCAAGTGGCTTCATGATCGCAGCGATCATTGCCGCCTGGATCGGTATCGAAACGATCCATAGGATCACTCCTTGCAGTAGAAAGACCTTGAACAGACTTATCCACCAGAAGCGTGGACCGTGATACTCTCTCATCGCTCGGTAGCGACGGTCTTCGCTGTGTCTGAGATTCCGTCTGAGTAAGTACAGCGATAGTCGCCCGCCCCAGATCGTGGTGAATGCGGCGATCAGCCAAGATCTTTCGGACGTTTGCTCCGATCCCATGACGGCGAATGTGAACCAAGTGATGAGAACGAACCCCGTTCCCCAGAACGGGTCGACGATGCTGGCGTCACGGAGCGCCAGGCTCACCAGCCACAAGCAGATCATCGTGATGCCGGTGAAGGCGAGTGAGTTCAGGAGACTATGGACCAATGGTGTCATGTCGAACTCCAGTCAGCGGCTCGCTCACCGATCGCCAGGGGGTCGCGAGAGCAGCGAGGCTTGTCGAACTGAATCTGCACGACGCCTGTGAATCGCTCTTCAAACGCGGCCTCGCAGTAGCTCAGGTAGTAGTCCCACATCCGAATGAAGCGATCGGGATAGCCCAGCTCGCGGACTTCGTCGAGCCTCGCATGAAATCTCTTGCGCCATTCACGCAGTGTCTGGGCGTAATGCGTACCGAAGTCCTCGGCGTGAACGAACCGTAAGTCAGTCGCACGAGCTGTCGACTCCAGCATCGCGCCCATCGATGGGAGGCAGCCGCCGGGGAACACATAACGCTGGATGAAATCGACAGACCGCAGGTACTGAGCATATCGCTGGTCCGGCATCACGATCCCTTGCAGCACCATCGTTCCGTCGGGCTTGAGCAGTTCGCTGCACTGGCGAAAGAATGTATCGAAGTAACGGTGCCCGACGGCTTCAATCATCTCGACCGAAACGAGTTTGTCGAACTGGCCCATCAGATCGCGATAGTCTTGCAACAGCAGCGTGACGCGATCCGTCAACCCGGCCTCCGCAATCCGCTGATGCGCGACTTCATACTGTTGCTGCGAGATGGTCGTTGTCGTGACCCGGCAGCCGAAGTGCTGTGCGGCATGAATCGCCAGCCCGCCCCAGCCGGTTCCGATCTCGAGCAGGTGATCGCTGGGCCCCAGTTCCAGCTTGCGGCAGAGGCGGTCCATCTTTTCGATCGACGCCTCGCGCAGCGTGCTCGTCGGTGTCAAGAAGATACCGCTGGAATAGGCCATTGTGTCATCGAGCATGAGTCGGAAGAACTCGTTCCCGAGGTCGTAGTGCGCATGGATGTTTCGGCGGCTGCCCGATTTGCTATTCGCATGCCAGCGGTGGTAGAGCCAGTTCCCCAGACCTGTGATGCGCGACAGTCCGCTATCGAGCCGGTCGGTGGCTTCAATGTTCCGCACAAAGAGCCGGAAGAACGCCGTCAGGTCGTCACAGTCCCAGTCGCCTCGCATGTACGACTCGGCCACCGACAAGCTTCCGCCCAACACGGCATGCCGAAAGAACGCCCGGTTGTGAACATGCAACGTCGATTGCAATTCACCCCCCAGCCCAAGCGTTAACGAGCCGAAAGGATCGTCCAAGTGAATGGTTCCGCCCTGTAACCGATGCAGCTTTCCCAGCAGCAATCGCCTCGCGATCCGATCGAACACGCAGAAGCGAGGTCGAACCGGAGCCGAGTGACGATCCTGCGAAGTGGCCGTCGCCTTGTCGCAAGCGAATGCAGTACTCATGGAGTGGGATTCTCTGCGGATGAACGATGAGGAGGGGATATCGATGCTGTCGAAGCGGCGTGTCCGGGATGGGGAACATACGGAACTCCCTTCAGCCACAGCCACAGCGCTTGCCAGTAGATGCCAAGAAACACTTGGAGGGTCATCAGCGGGTATCTCAGCAGCACGCGAGTCAGTTGCCAGCGAGTGATCAGTCGCCGTTCGAGTGACAGGCTGGCCTCGAATCGCTTGGTGTCGATCGTGTAGTTCTCGATCGTGTAGTTCTCGATCGTCACCGCCAGCCGCTCGCGAGGCTCGGAGACTTGCCACCGATAGTTCATGTTCATCGCCATGAAGGGGGAGACATGAAACTGCTTTGGATGCTCGAACCGTCGGATCGATGAAGTCGCGCATTCGGCAGGCTCCCCGTCCGCAATGCTCAGCACGTAACAGTGTCGCTCATTCCACGGCGTGTTACGGACTTCTGCCACGACGTATACGACATGCTCGCCCGTCGCGTCGAAACAGTAGTAGAAGCTGACCGGATTCATGCCGAAGCCGAAATAGCGAAAGTTGGTGAGCAGTCCAATCGGGCCGGTCGGTCGTTGTCCTGTCTGTTCCAACACCAGATCGCGAACGCAGTCGGCCAACGGACGATCGGGATCGCCCAGGTAGTCGGCTCGGCGGAACCTGGCCAGGGCGGGCCAACGCGTCGACCAAAGACCACGCTGCCCGAACAGCGAGTCGAGTTCGGCCAGGTCCACATACACCAGGAACACCCGATAGCGAAACGCATGTTCGACCGGATCGAGCCGTCGGTGCTGGACCACCCCTTCATACAGGCAGCTTCTCATGGCCGAGTCTCCTTAGGCGAGAGAGCTTCACAGACCCGTAAGGCACTGACGACGCCATCTTCGTGAAAGCCGTTCCCCCAGTAGGCTCCGCAGAAGGAAGTCCGCTGGACGTTGATCAATTCGGGATGTCGTGCCTGAGCGGTGGCACGACGCACGGTGAAGATCGGATGGTGATATTCGAACCGTTGGATCACCTTCGCCGGATCGATCCGATCGTCACTGTTGAGCGTGACGTTATAGACATGCTTCGATTGCAGATTCTGCAGCATGTTCATCTGGTAGGTGACCGTCGCGGCCTGTTCGTTGTGTTTCGAGGGCTCACCGGTGAGGCGGTAATTCCAACTCGCCCAAGCGCGCTGGCGTTTCGGTAGCACGCCTGGATCGGTGTGCAGTACAGCGATGTTCCGCCCGTAAGGAAACTCGGACAAGACAGCCCTTTCGGTCGCCGTGGGATCGGCCAACATGCGCAACGCTTGATCGCTGTGACAGGCAAAGACCACGTGATCGAATGTCTCCGGTGGACGATTTCGCGGAACGACGATCACTTCGCTCGCTGAACGCCGGACGCATTCGATCGGCGTGCTGAGCTGAATGCGCTCCCGAAACCGCTGGACCATCTTCTCGACATAGGTCCGGGAGCCCCCTTCAATCACGCGCCATGTCGGGCGGTGGCGAATGCTGAGCAGGCCATGATTGCGGTAAAACTCGATGATGAATTGAATCGGGAAGTTCTCGAATGTCCCCAAGGGGCAGGACCAAATTGCAGCTCCCATCGGGAGCAGGTAGTACTCCGCAAACTCGCGTGAGTAGCGATGCCGAGCCAGGAACTCTCCCACGGTGGTTTCATTCGATGTCGCTTGTCCCAACACCAGTTCCGGAGCCTCTCGGTTGAACCGCAGAACATCCCTCAGCATGCGGTAGAAACCGGGACGCAGTAAGTTCCGACGCTGGGCGAACAGTCCATTGAATGACGAACCGTTGTACTCCAGATCGATTGCGTCGCAGCGCACGCTGAAACCCATCGCGGTCGGTTGTGACCGGACGCCGAGTTCATCGAGCAGTTCGATGAACTTGGGGTAAGTCCAATCATTGAAGACGATGAAGCCCGTGTCGATGGCCTGCCGCTCACCTTGCCACTCGACATTGACCGTGTGCGTATGCCCACCGAGGTAGTCGTTGGCTTCGAAGAGTGTGATGTCATGCGCCGGACTGAGCCGATAGGCCGCCGTCAGCCCGGAAATGCCGGCTCCGATGATCGCAATTCTCATGACAGCGAACCCTTACTGCTGAACCGCAGTCCAGCGATAGACCGTCAGACCTTTGAGGTCTCGAACGTATAGCTCGTCACCGCAGACCGCCAGATGTGCCCAAGTCGGCGATTCGCTCACTGTACGCCGATCGATCACCTCAAACTTTTCCGGATTCGCCTCAATGAGCAACAGTTCGCCCCGTTCATCCAGAGCCAGAATCCTTTGACCTTGCGCGACCAGACTCCAATACTTGCCGAAGGGCTTGGTGATCCAACGCTCTTGGCCGGTGGCGAGGTCGATGCAGGCGAAACGTTGATTCTTGAGATGCGTGTAGATGTGGCCTTCGATCACGACCGGCGTCGACATGTAGCCTTGAGTCTTGTTCTCCCAGCGCTGTGTTAAAGCCCAGCCAGGCTCAGTGCCGCTCCTCAACGTCTTCTGGCTGAGATCGAACAGCCAAGCCTTTCCGCCATAGCTGCTCGTGAAAATCGAGTCACCCGAAACGACTGGCGTGAGGATGTTCATGCCGCGGAAGGCCTCGATCTCCCGACCCCAGAGTTCACGACCGGTCGCTTCATCGATTCCCGCCAGTCGAGTTCTGGTCTGGACCAACAGCTGGGATTGCCCGGCGATCGTCGCTTTGAACGGAGACGAGAACGCACTGCCATTCATACCGCCGCCATCCTCCAGTACACGCCAGACGGTCTCCCCGGTGCGTTTATTGAGCTTCACGAACGCTCCCCCGGCTTGAACGTAGACAAACTCGCCATCCACCAGCGGGGAGGAGGCGAACCCAAACGCTGGCAACGGCGTCTTGAACCGCTCGACGAAATCCACCCGCCAACGCTCCTGGCCACTCTTTGCGTCCAAGCAGACCAGTACGTCACGCATCCCAGCCACAAACAGTGATTCGCCGTCATAGGCTGGTGTCGCTCGAATCCAGGAGCCGTTCTCCCAGGCGAAAAATGGAACGGACATGGCCCCGGGCCAATCCACAGTCCACAAGACCTTTCCAGTGGCTCGCGACAATGCCTGCACAACTTCGGTCTGCTTGTCACGAGTCTCGGTCACGAAGACGCGGTCCTCACTGACAATCGGCCCGGAGTAGCTCGGGCCGAGGTCGACTCGCCACTTCTTGACAAGCGTGGATTCATCGAGTCGATCCGGCCAGGTCGGAGTGATGGCAGCGTTTCCATCACGGGTCGG
>JAYTFV010000731.1:0-2886 GCA_043734065.1 Planctomycetota bacterium | reverse complement strand
CTCAAGGCGGCGCTGGCCGCTTTGAGCGGGTGCCAGGGAGTCGACTCGGATCGCGGAATGGCTGCGAAACTCTTGATCGGCACCGAACTCGTCGCCGATAAATTCTGCGGCATACCAGCCACCGGGGAGCAATGTGAATCGTGTCGCTTGTTCTGCTTTCATTCGAGAACCCTTGCAGAAATGCTTGGAAGGAGAAAACCGTGCAGAGACCGATGCCGTCAGGACGGCCTTTGCTTCCCCATCAGTTCACGCAACTCTTCAATACTGAAGAGAGGGTTCCGGCGGAGGTGCAACACGGCATGGCAGTTTGGACACACCGGCCGTAAGTCTTGGACGGGATCAACAAGATGTGCCTCTTTCACTTCGGAGAGCGGGTGGAGATGGTGGACGTGAATGAACCCCTCGGCAATATCGCCGTGCCTGGACCCGAAACTCATCTCGCACACGGAGCATTGTGTGCCATGCACCGCAATGCAGAGATCACGATTCTTCCGATCACGCTCGTAGGCGTTGACCCACACCATACGCCTCGCACCCTCAATCGATGGTTCGCTAGTAGGCACTTCGTCGGGGTAAAGAGACTGGCCACAGAGTTTATTCCACGCCTCTTCCAAACGTTGAGCAACCAGCGGAGGAATCTCCGTTCCCGAACGCTGGATGCCCCACTTCATTGGTTGCTCGACGCCTTGGTTGATCTCGTTGAGAACGTCATATGTGAGAATGCTCTCGGTTGTCGGATCGCGATATGTATCGAACTGAAACTGCACGTACCGTCCAGACTTGTACTCGCCCGACTTGTCTTCAATCACGTTTGAGACGGACCACCCAGCCCCACATACGCCGCATGGCTCTTTTCCCTGACGCATGAGGAAAAGTCGATCGCCGGGTACAATCCTTTTGGTCTGACCAATAGTCCATGGGATCGTGCCAGCGATCTCTCCGTCCCAGATGTTGGGGTTCCAGGTCATCAAATACGTTGCCATCCGAATCTCCTCACTGCCATGATGGAATTGCCTCAAGGGATCACCGAGGACTGAGATGTCGTCCAGTGAGTCGATGAAGCCATGCTGAGGGGAACATGAGGAACGGGCCAATGAGCCCGTCCTACGATCACCCCACATCCGCCTGCGACCACACCCCATCAATCATCCGCCACTGCTTCCCGGTCGGGTTCTGGTTCTGCAAGGCGGGTGGCAACCGGTGCGCCCGCACGTTGTCGTAGCATTGCAATGTCGCGAACCGGTGAATACTCGCGGGGAAGCCGACGGCGGTGAAGCCGGGGTGGCCGGTGGCGGGGTAGGGGCCGCCGTGGTTCATCGAGGAGACGACGGCCACACCGGTCGGCATCTTGTCGTTGAGCAGACGGCCCACGGTCACACGCACCCACGGGGCGAGTTGGTCGTAGGCGGCGTCATCGCTGCCTTGCGTGTCGCTGTAGAGGCCGCCGGTCAGGTTGCCTTCCAGCGTCTTCGCGATGGCGATCATCTGGGCCAGGTCTTTCGCCACCACCAGCAGTGACTCATTGCCGAACGCCTCGGCCTGCAGCCCGTGCGGGTTCTGCAGGAACGCCTCCCCGCTGACACGCAGCAAGGTGTTTGCGTAGCAGTACCGCTTCTCATCGGCGGGCTTGTTGCCGCACACAACCGTCGCCCCCGCCTGTTGCAAGGCCACCAACCCCGCGCGGAAGTTCTGCTCGACGCCCCCGCTGAGCATCGTTCCCACGGGTGCGGCCTCGAACTTGGCAGCCACAGCGGCGATGAACTGCTCCGCAGCGGGGCCTTCGGGAAGAATCACCAGACCGGGGTTCGTGCAGAACTGCCCCGCCCCCATCAGGCAACTCCCAGTGAACTCATCCACCACCGTTTGCAGCCGTTCCTTCAGCGCCCCCGGCAGCACGAACACCGGATTGATGCTCGACAGCTCGCAGTAGAACTGCTTCCCGCCCTGGTCCGCCGCAGACTTCAAGGCCAATCCGGTCGAGCGGGCTCCGGTATAGCCACTCGCTGCGATCAGCGGGTGCGACACCAGCTTGTAGCCGTCAGAGTGCGAGGTGCGGTAAATAAGCTGCACGAAGCCAGCGGGCATGCCGGTGGCTTGGGCGGCCTCCTGGCAGAGTTGAGCCAGCAACAGCGTGGTCCCCGGATGTGAGGAGTGTCCCTTGGCAATCACCGGATTGCCCGCTGCCACCGCCGAGGCAAAATCTCCCCCGGCGATCCCGTTGTAGGCATACGGAAAGTTGTTCGGCCCAAAGACCACCACCGGGCCGATCGGGCCGAATTGGGAGCGGATGTTCGACTTGGTATCGATCGTGGCGGTGGCCCATGACCCATCGCGTGTACAGGTCGCCGCCTGTCGCAACTGGTTGACCGTACGCGGGAGTTCGGCGATCTTGAGTCGCGGCTCGACCGCCAGTCCGGTCTCGCGATGGGCGATGGCGATGATGTCCGCAGCCCGGCCCTCGATGCGTGTGGCATAGTCTTCCAGGAAGGCCGCGAACCGTTCCCCCGGCCAACTGCGAACCGTGGCCGCAGCCTCGGCGGAGTGTCGGATGACCTGTTCAATCTCAGCCCACGGGCTGATCGGGAACTGCTCGGGCAGCGGTTGCTTGTTCGACGGATCGACTGCTTGAAACAGTTCTTTGCCAGTGGAGGCTCGCCATTGACCGTTGATGAGAACAGGTTGCACGGACATCGGACACTCGCGAAGGGGGACCAGCAGAAGACCAGAGAGTAGCCTAACGCCCTCGTTCAGGATGGTCGAGGCGGGGGCCATGTGGCACGACGCTCAGCGTCGTGACTCACGACGCGGAGCGTCGTGCCAGTGCGTCTGCAAGTGTGTTCCATCAGCGGGGTGCAAGTCCCTGTCAGGAGGTTGGAGTTTGATCCT
>JAYTFV010000730.1:0-8332 GCA_043734065.1 Planctomycetota bacterium | reverse complement strand
TAACACACTGGTGAGCAGCCACATGTGCTTATTTCCGCGTTTGACTTTAATCAGTCGAAGTCGCAGTGAGACATGGTTTAATCGGATCGACTCTTGAGGCCAGCAGAGAACGATCACGTCCTCCTGGAGTTCATAATCGGCGCTCTGGCTGCGCAGCCTCACATTCACCCCCACACGAATTAAGAACTGCTGGCCGTGCATCAGAATCCGAGACCACAGCGGATAGCCGATGAAGCCCGCGTCCCCGCAAAACAGCGAGTCTTTCGGGAAAGTATGCTCGTCCAGCATCTCCGTGACATGCGCCCGCTCACTCGCATTCGACGGCCCCCAACCGCCACAACCAAGGCAGCCGCAACCGCATGTGTTACATCAGCGTGATCCACACCTGCGGCACCTGCGGCTGCGATTTCTTTTTCTTCGAAGGCCATTTCTCGCCTTTCTTGTTATTCTGGCGCGTCTTCGCTTTATCACTTTTTCCATAATGTGGAGCACAGAACGCTTTCTCGTTACACTTCGTGCGCGGAGCGGTGCCTCGCGAACCATCACAAGCGATCAGCACCCAGCCCCCGATTCGGTAATAGTTTCCACCGAGTTGCTCCATTCGCAAATGGGTCACTTTCTAGAGTATGGGCAGCAGAGTGTCGGCCCATTTCAGCGCTGCCCCCATGAACCCCTGATAGGTGCTCAGCACCGATCCGTCCTCCAAGACCTGGCACCACCCCACCGCTTGAGTGAACGCATCCGTCACCGGCTTCGACTCTGACAACGCCCAACACAACGCCAAACACACCAACGTCCGCATCACCCAAGTCGTATTGCCATGCCGCTTCAGACCGGCAAAACACGTGTCATCGGGCAGCCACCACTTCAGCAACCTCTGCATCTGCCGAGCATTCGTCGGAGCGACCGGCAGGCCCTCCCCACGCTTCGAGGTGGTCTTCGTCGAGGTCTTTGCAGTCTTTGATTTTGTCTTGCCAGACATGGTCCAGATTCCTTTCTGACGGATGCGTCTTCCGTGGGTCCTGTGAGGAATCTGGCTTGTCTTCGATCTCCCCGTTCTTGGATACCCAGGTTGTTGACTGACGGAAATCCTTCACGGCGTTGCCTGACGGGGCTGGGTCAGTCGGGGATGCGTTGGTCCCACCGTTGAAACGCTGGACTATTGTCGGGTGTCCCTGGCGGGACAGGGAGTCGCTACGGCTTCAGATCGCTCTGGAGCGTTGTACCAGTTTCCGGAGATTCTCAGCGGGGATGCCTCGGGCCCCTTACGGCTTCTAATCATGTTCACAGCACTGGCCTCGCCTTCCCGAAGGCGGCAACCCCCAATTCACGCGTTGACGGAACATTCGATTCGAGTCAGTAATCGTGTTCACTCCAGAGGTTCGGAACACAAATCTTCGCTGACCAACACTGATCTTGGCTTGGATCAGTGTCGATCAGTGGAAATCAGTGTTCCAGTTCTGCTCTCGATCCGCGTGTGTGTGTGCCAGTCAATACTGACGCTGCGAGTCGGTTGCGCGGGGACGGGCTGGAAAGTCTGTCATGCGTTGGAGTGCGAGTTGCGGGCTGGCATCGCCTATACTCCAGCTGTCACAACCAAGGAAACCCGCTATGCCCCCCGCCTCCCCGCCTCGCCAGATCATCGCCCAAGGCCAGTTCCTCCAACTGGTGAGCGACAACGGCTGGGAATATGCCGAGCGGGTGCAGGCCAGCGGGGTCGTGGCCATCATGGCGATCACGGAAGATCGCGAACTGGTGTTGACGGAACAGTTCCGCGCGCCGGTGCAGCGCTCGGTGATCGATCTCCCCGCCGGACTCTCGGGAGACATCGCGGGGCAGGAATCGGAAGCCCTCGTCGAGGCGGCACAGCGCGAGCTGCTCGAAGAAACCGGCTACGAGGCCAAGGTCTGGAAGGCCGTCTATTCGGCCCCGTCATCGCCGGGTCTGACCTCCGAGATCGTCGATTACTTTCAGGCCAACAACGCTCGCCGCAGCTCAGCGGGCGGCGGCGTCGATGGCGAACAGATCCAGACCCACGCCATCCCCCTCCGCACCCTCCGCCGCTGGCTCCGCACCCGCATGAGCGAAGGGGTGTCTGTCGACCCCAAAGTCTACGTCGCCCTGGCGTTCCTGCTGCATTGATGAACTGTGACGTGCCGGTGTCTGCCTCAGCGCCGACAGACATCGCAGTGTGTGCCTCAGAAAAGTCGGTGGCCGCGAGTTTCTGCCCCCTCTCCCCCGCGAGCGACGTGGCTTTCGCGGGGTGGCCCAGACGCTGCTTTGAGCGTCTGGGTTGCAGAGCAACAGGAGGTTACGGAGGACCGGCTCGCCTTTCAAGCCTTCTTGTTCCTACGTCACCCAGACATCCAAAGCGATGTCTGGGCCACCCCGCCTCTCGCGTGGCATTTCACGGTTTGGGGTCGGGGATCGGGGCGAGGGGGGGCTGGGGAGGGGATTTTTGCTTTTCGAGTTGTTCGAGTTTATCGAGCGCGCGGCCCAGGGGGGTGCGGAGCAGGATCGGACGCGGGTCGATCTCGACCCAGCCGCAGACTTTCTTCTCCACATTCGGCGGCACGATTTTCAGAATCTTGAACCCGCAGTCGAGTACCGGCAACACGGTCCCCTCTTCCACGATCATCGAGGCCATTTGTGGTAGTTTCAGTTTCTCTCTCATCACGAAGACCACGGGAAGACTTTGAGAACACCGCAAGACTGTCCGCATCTTATTGGTGTAGATGTCGGGTTCTTGCACGAATGAAAAACTCCAGTTCATGGCACTCTGACTCCCGCCCCCTTCGGCGGAGTCCTTCGGCCACTGAATCGGAATGTATTGTCGGGAATAATCGACAGGAATGTCGATCCCCAGTTCCTTTCGAGTGACTCGTTTCAGCACAGCGTAATTCCCGCTCTGATCCGTCTGGGTCAGATCCTCCACTCGATAGAGTTCGCCGTAGGGGAGCGGGTAAATGAAACCCTGTCGAAGACGATAATCCCAGTAATTCTTCTTGATCATCCCCCATACGAGAGGGCGTTTCCCTGCCTCAAATGCCGTATTCTGAGCGGACTCGTCCAGACTGATATTGCAATGCATGCTATGTTCATGCGGAGTTCCCGTTCTATAGATCGTGCTGACATGCTCTGCGGTAATGGCCCCCTGGTACTGTCCCTTCTCATCTCGGGTATTCGCGAGCCTGACCTGATCGGGAAACTCGGTGACATTGTGAAGCTTGATCGTCTCCAAAGGTTCCAACTCAGTAGCACTCAATGGACGGTCGCCGCAGAACAACACGGCGGCGATGGACACACACAACGCGAAGGTTCTGGTCATGTTCTGTGCCTTTCGGAAAGACGGGTGAAGGGCATCGGAGCCCGCCACTGGGCGGCCGCCGGGATCTCGAAGGCGACCAAGGCGATCGCCATCGCCGTCTCCAAATCGACTGGCACCGTCCGCATCTTTCAGGACGGCATCGTCGTGCTGCGGATTGAGCCGATGAACCAGGCCATGAAGTGTCACGAAGTCGCCACCGAACCTCCGGACGAGTGAGCAGTATGACACCGGATCAGATTCGCATCAGGGTTTGGGTTCCGGGATCGGCGCGAGGCGGGGCTGGGGGGCGGCTTTCTGTTTTTCCTGTTGTTCAAGTTTTTCGAGTTGGCGGCCCAGGGGGGTACGGAGCAGGATCGGACGCGGGTCGATCTCGACCCAGCCGCAGACTTTCTTCTCCACGTTGGGCGGCACGATCTTCAGAATCTTGAACCCGCAGTCCACCACGGGCAATATGTTCCCTTCAGCCACGGTCATCGATCCCATGATCGGGAAGAGTTCCTCATCGCTTGGGATCACCTTGGGATAGCTCAGCGAACACTTCAAGACCGTCTCTAACTTCTTAGTGTAGCTGTTGGTTTCCTCCGCGTACTGGAATCGACAATATTCAGAGTTCAGCGTCCCTCTTCCAGCTGGAAAGTCTAGTGAGTTAGTCGGAATGTATTGCCGCGAATAATCAACGGGAGTATCGATTCCCAGATCTTTGCGAGTGACTCGCTTGAGTACGGCGTAATTCCCGCTCTCATCCGACCTGGTCAGATCGGCTACGCGGTAGAGTTCACCAAACGGCATTGGATAAATGACACCTTGCTGGAATCGATAATCTACCTCGATGGGCACGATCATCTCTCGTAAGAGGGGGCGTTTCCCCACCTCAAATGCTGTGTTCTGATCGGACTCGTCCAGACTGATATTGTAGTGCATATTATGCTCTTTCGGGGATCCCTTTTTGTTGATGCTACCGAACACCTCTGCGGTAATGCCTCCCTGGAACTGCCCCTTCTCATCTCGAGTATCCGCCAGCCTGACCTGACCGGGAAACTCGGTGACATCGTAGAGCTTGATTGTCTCCAAGGGCACCAACTCAGTAGCCATCAATGGACAGTCGCATGAGAACAACAAGGTGGCGATCACACACAACGCGAAGAACTTGTTCATGGTCGGTGCCTTTCCGAAAGAAGGAAGAATGGCCTAGTTGCCGCAGGGAGCCAGTATCGTTAGTGACTTGGCCGTTTCACTCAGCCAGGTGACGGGGAGATTCAAATCCCGATCCTTGGGTATTGTTGGATCTTCCCCCCAGGGATTATCGAGCTGAATCGCACTCGGAGTGACCATCTGAATATAATACGCATGACGTTCGTGAACTTCAGGCTGGCCGAGTGATTCAAGATTTAAAATGATCTTATCAATCTCTGTGATGGTACCCTTCGTGGCATAAATGATATTCTTGCGACCGGGATTGAAATGCAGATTGATGATGTCCATGATTTCCTGATCGGTTTTTCCCTCGACCGAAATCGTTTTCGCTTCCTGCCCCGTGACCATCAGCACCACTCCAGCGGATTCTTGATCCTGAACCCCGGGTGTGGGACCGGTAAAGCTCGTGTCAATCATCGACGTGGCGTTCTGAATCGCCTGCTCGTAGATTA
The DNA here is from genome assembly GCA_043734065.1 of Planctomycetota bacterium. Classification (GTDB taxonomy): domain Bacteria; phylum Planctomycetota; class Planctomycetia; order Planctomycetales; family Planctomycetaceae; genus TH-plancto1. Next base: position 3,358 of record JAYTFV010000730.1, on the reverse strand, counting down.
TCGGCCAGATTTCGGCGCAGCCGGAAACCGGGTCGATATCACCCGAAGGCTCGGCCATTTGCGGCCCCGAATTGAGGTCGTCGTACGTGACAGGCACCCAATGCCATTCCGATCCGGTTTGCCCCTTACCGTGAAACCAGAGCTTCACATTCCACCCCGGCCCCGTAGCGTCTGTCCAGATTCCCGCCTGGATCGTGCCCGGGCAGTTCTCGGCGATCGACCCCAAGGAGGCCATGAGGTAGCAATCCCCGATCGATCCTTGATTGGGATCGCTTCCATCGATTCCCGGATTGTCGGGCGAAATGACATCATCGGCACCTCTCACAAAGGGGGTCAGGCATTCGTAGATCCTGTAGTTCAATTCCTTCAACAGCAATTTGGGACCGACTGGATTCTGACTCGGGTAAGTATCGTATTCCCGATAATTCGGCAGGGAATAACATGTTCCTGGATTCAGGGTCACCAGGAATGTCTCGGGATTCTTGTCGTCCACAGCCGTAGATTTGGCATCGCCGATGGGAGTGAACACGATGGGTGCCGACGCTCTTTGCCCGGCGGGAATCGTGAGCGTCCCTGCGGTCAGACGTGTGACATCCGCCGGAGAGAAATCCGCCGTTTCCGTCGTGTCCCAGGTGATGGTGTACGCGACCACGATCGCGTGCGGAAAGGGGGCCTGATCCCGAGGGCTGATCGCCATCAGCGAAAAGCCGTCGTCGAGTCTCCCCTCGATGGCATACGTATCCCCCCACAGCCCCACGCGGGGTTTATCGAGGACCGAGATCGTGGTCTCCGCGCTGGAGGTGCCGAGTTTGACCCGCACGCGATATGCGCCCGGCTTGTCGGGCGTGAGGTCGGCAGTCGGACCCGTGCCGGAGATTGCCGCTTTCGACTCGTCTGGACGGCTGACCAGTTCCCATGTGACACCCGCCGGAATCTCGGCATTCGCGGGCGTGAACGTGGCGACCAATTTCACGAGATCACCCGCCAGGAACACGCCGCCATAGCACGACGGTGCCGATGCGGGGTCCACCGCGACGGAAGCCACGCCGACCACAGTCACGGCGGCGGCAACTCCCGGGGCGTTGGGATCGCTCGATGGGCAACGGGCCGTCACGGTTTTGCTCCCCGTGGTCGTCCATTTCGTCTTGAATGTCGAACCGCTGCCCGTCGCGGGGGTCGCACCGGGAGCCGACCACGTGACGGTCTCGACATCGGTCCCCTGCGCTGTGAACGTGAAGTCGGTGCCGACAGCCACCAGCGCGGGGCTGGGTTCGACCACGGTGAGACCGCACAGCTGTGGAGTGACCCCGCCCTTGTAGGCGAACAGCTTGCAGCCATCGACATCAGCGCCGCCGGTGGTGTAGACCTGATTGCGGTATTCGAGCCGAATATCGTACGTCACGCCTTGTTGCAGATCGAACGGCACTTCGTGGACCGATTGCGACGTATCGGGCAGATGCTGTTTGTTGTCGATGTTCGGCAGTTGGGCTGTGGCGGGGTACTGAGTTTCGGTCGCCGGTTTGATGAAGACATTCACGCCGTCATCGGAAAACGCGACGAGCCGCGCCCCCGTTTTGCGAGCAGTGACGCGGCAATAAAACGTCTTGGTTTCTATCGCCGTACTCTTGTAACCCAACCCCGTGCCGTCGGTGGCCATCCGCGCTGCCATGGCTTTCACGTTCTCCAGTGAATCGCTGTCGCCGAGATCCATGACCAGCTTGCCCGTCTCGTTCTCTAAGGGAGGGTCGTTTTCCGCTGAACACAGGACGTGCCAACCGAACATCGCGAAGCCCACGGCGGTCGCGACGACCATTAGAACATGTCGGCGATCTCTGGCAATCTTCATTTCGAAAGTTCCTTCTTCGCGGCTTCCAATGGTTGGGCGTCACGCTGGCTCTGCAGGCCGGGAATGCGACTTTTCTGCGTGGCCAGGCTCGGGTGCGTGATGTCCTCCAGAACGTGGATCGCTTCGTCATACCGTTTCAGACCTTCGAGCGCGACCGCCATTTTCAGGCGGGCTGTATCGGCCGTATTGAGGTCGCGCTGCCTGATGTTTTTTTCGAGCCAAACTTTCGAGGTGGCCAACAACTGTTCGTGCGCTTCCGCCTTGCCGTAGACCGCCACGCAACACGTGAGCATGTTCTCCAGCCCGGTAAACTGCCAGTCGTGCGGACTGGCCAGATGCAGGTTCGGTTGCATCAAGATGTCGCAGATTTCGACCGCGAGCTTCGGATCCTGGATGTCCTGCAACGCGCAGTAGGCCGCCTGCCAGATAATGGCAAGGCCGCTCCGCTGGACTTCAATGTCTGGCTGTTCGAGCAATGCCTCAACAAGGCGCAATTGACCGGCGACCACGCCGCACAGCTTCTTCTTGTCCCCTTTGCAGGCGTCATACTCGCGGAAGCAATACAGGAAATCGGCGGGCTTGCCACGGGGGATGGTGGGCTTCTCGCGCCGCACGCCCGATTGTTTTTGCAGATAGGTCCGGAGTTCAGCGCGACGCTTGATCAGCCCGGGAGCCAGCTTCGGCTGAACCAGATCAGTCGGCTGAGAAGATGGGGGGGGCGTCGTCTGCGGAGGTTATCGTTCCGCAGAGAATCACCGCCAAGATGAGAAGAGTTCGCAGCATGATCGCTTCCGAGAGAAGCAGCGACGGGAACTGATTTAATCTGACGGAAGGAACAGTAACGTCAGCAATTCCGAATGGCAAGCCGTGGCGGATGTTACTTTAGGCCACGCCGAGGCCGGACGAAAGGTCTTCTTCAGCCTGCGCCAGTTGCCACCGCATCGGCAAGGAGGGCGGCAACGTCGGACCCGACCTGACCACGATCGGAGCGATCCGCGAGTCCCGCGATCTCCTCGAATCGGTCGTCCTCCCCAGCAGCAGCTTCGCTCGCGGGTTCCGACCGTACATTGTCGTGACCACCGATGGCAAGACTCACACCGGCGTCCTGACCCGCGAATCGACCGACGCCATTACCCTCCGCACCGCCACGCTGGCCGAGATCCACATCCCCCGCACGGAGATCGACGAGCTGCGAGAAAGCCCGACCTCGATCATGCCGCAGGGACTGGAGACCCGAATCAGCGAGACCGAGCTGCGGGATCTGCTCGCGTACTTGAAGTCGTTGAAGTAATGCCGCAGGCGGGAAATACTACCGTAACCGCACTCGCCAGAGTGCGGGCCACCCGCGTTCTAGCGAACGCAGCTACGAAATGCTGGTCGATTATTTCCCACCCGTTGCCGACCGGCCCTTACGAACTGGCCCGAAACACCATCCCGAAAGTCATGAAGAGGATTCACCGCCGAGGGCGCGGAGGATCGCAGAGGTCCGAGAGATCTCCGGGAATTCCCCTC
>JAYTFV010000729.1:0-8643 GCA_043734065.1 Planctomycetota bacterium | reverse complement strand
GCGGCGATCAGGCAGCGATAGATGGCGTTGCGGAGATGGGGCAAGTAGAGCCCCCCGAACGCCCCGTGCCAGTACGGACAGTTGCACTGCCCGCGATAGAGTTCGGTCCGCGCCCGCTCAAACAGCATTTGCTGTCTGGCCAGTTCCGCCTCGGGCTCCCCTCTCCCCCCGAGAGAGGGGCTGGGGGTGAAGGCGGCGTTGAGCGCTGCTTCGGCCAGCTCCAGCTTGCGGCTGACCTCCCGCATGCGGCAGTACATCTCGTCGCTCTCGGGGTACTTGACGAGGAAGTTCCGCCAGAACCCGGCCCGCACGAACGGTTTTAATTCTTCCCAGTCCGGGTCTTTCTCTTTAATGCGAACGATCTCGCGGTATTTAATCTGCTGGTCCGTCGGCAGCACCCACTCGGTCATCTCACGGTAGCTGGCGTCCGGCAGATAGATCTTGCCCAGCGGAGAGACTGACTTCACGGCCTCACCCAGTGTCACCACTTGCAACCAATCGCGGTTGGCGACCAGTGCGTTGAAGAACCTCCGCAGCCAGCCGTTCGTGTAGCAGTGCTGCTTGCTTTCGGGCCAGACGCCGAACTTCTCGCCATCGTCGCCGAAGACCGCCACCGCGTTCGGATGCTTCGAAGCAATCCCTCGCAGGTGTTCGATCGTCTCCTCCGGCTCGGCATAGGGGATCGTATAGCGCAGCCGCTCGCTGTCCGGGAAGATCTTTAATAATCGCCCTTCGTCCTCAGTCAGGTAGTACCCCTGCAACTGTTCATCCGACAGCCCTGCCGAGCGGAAGTGGAAGTCGTCGACGAGCGTGTATTCGATCCCGGCATCGGTGATGTCCCCGGCGAACGTCGGCTCCCAGACTCGTTCGGGAATCCACATCCCCTTGACCGTCACGCCGAACAGGTTTTGTAAGTATTCGGTATAGGATTTGATCTGCCCGACGCGGTCACGGCGCGGAATGGCGGCCAGGATCGGCTCATAGAACGGCCCGCCGAGCAGTTCGATCTGCCCGCGCTCGACGAACTCGCGCACGCGGGCGATGTACTCGGGACGGTGGTCGACGACCCACTCCAGGAGCGAGCCGGAACAATGCAGCGTGACCTTGACCTCGGGATACTCCGCGAGCAGATCGAGGATCGGGGCGTACGCATCCTGATACGCGGCCTCGATGACGCCGTCGAAGTTGCCGACCGGCTGATGGTTGTGGAATGCCAAAACAAGCTTGATCGAAGCCATGCGACCTGCCTCCCGTCCTCGCGAACAATTCGCATACTGCCCCGCCCTCACCCGGACTGAGCCCCGCTAGACACAGACAATAGAGCATCTCTGACCGTTCTCGCCAATTGAGAGAGGCCCAGGATTCTTGAGGAATCTCCGAGTCTGGAGGAGCAGGAAGGATGGGTAAAGAGGGGCGACTGTTTTCGAGTTCCGATCCAGTCGAATGTCTTCCTATTTGCTCTTCCCGAAAGGGAAGCGATCAACTGTCAGCGATCAGCTGTCAGCCAGAGAGTCCGTCGGGCTCTCCCGACTGCTCAGTGAACGGTCCTGAACGACTTCCGGAGATCCGGTGCTGCGCTGGTTGGCGACTTTCGTCTGATTCCTCCTGATCTGAATGAGCGTCTCTCCGCTCAATTCGGGAAGTCGCTTTGGACTATTTCTAAACGGGAGTGTGGATTGTATGGAGCCTAGCAAGTATCCCCCTTGTAAGGGGTTGTCCGGTATTCCGTGTTGCACGCGACTTGCCGGGTGATCGTGTGATTCTCGATTTGACAGACGGGGGTGGCCGATCGTATCGAGAGAAACGGTCAGAGGGATGGAACCCGAGCGATCGTCCACGCAGGAAGCACCCACGCCATGCACAATACGCCATTCTCTCCGCCGAATTCATCGACATGGGTCTCCTGGGCGGTGCTGTCCGCATTTCTGACAGCCACGCTGGGAGCCGGATGTCAGTCAATAAGGTCATATTCCTCACTGTTTCGCGGTGATCAGCAGAGCCAGATCGCTCGCCAGGTCGGCGATTCCGTCCCAGATGAATCTCCGGAAGCCTCGCTGGCCACGGTCGCTCTCGCGGACGCAGAGGCGGTTGAGATACAAGCGACCGAAGCCACCCCACCGGCAGATTCCGAGGTCGTCACCACCTTCGGGACGACCGACATTCTGGCAGAGGACATTCTGGCAGAGAATGTGGCGATCGCCGATGCTCCCGCTCCCGCCAGCGATGGCCCAGTGAACTTGAACGCGATCTATAATCCCAAGGCCGCGACCGGCTCCGACATCCAGACGGCTCCCACGGCGCAAGTTCCCGCCGCACATGTGACGCTCAATCAGGCCATCTTCGCCAGCCTCAATGGCCATCCGGTGATCGGAGCCGAACTGGAGCGGATTCAGATGGCTCAGGCCGATTACCTGACCACGACTCTGTTCCCGAATCCCGGACTCTTCACCGATCTCCAGTTGGTGCCGCTGACCCGGCCCTTCACCGTGACCCGCCAAGGGGGGCCGCCACAGCAAGACGCGATTCTGACTTACCCCATCGATTGGTTTTTGTTCGGCAAGCGGACAGCCGCCATGTCCAGCGCCAATTTAGGGGTGAAAGTCACTCAGACGGAATTCCAGAACATGGTCCGGCTGCGGGTCGTGCAGACCGCTCAGACGTTCTACACCGCCCTCGAAGCACAGGCCCTGTTGGTCGTGGCGGCACAGAATGTCGAGAATCTGGTCAAACTCCAAATGATCACCGAAGAGGCGGTGAGGGATGGGGGCCGACCGGCGATCGAGGCGAGCCGCATCCGATTGCTCCAGGTGGCGGCTGAACAGAGGCTCCGAACCGCTCAGGCTGGTTCAATAACTGCCACTGCCAAGCTGCGAGCGATCATGGGACAGCAGTCGATTCTGGTGAACTTGAGTCCGGAAGGGGACTTGGGGGTGGAGTTGGTCGCGGAGGTTCTTCCGGTCGACGACGCCTTTGAACTGGCTCGGGGGGCGCGTCCCGACATTCAAGCGATGCAATGGCGGATCAGCAAAGCCGAAGCGGATGTCGCCCTGCAGCAGACGTTGGCCAAGCCCAGCATTGCCCCGTCGGTGGGCTACACTCGGCAGTATCAGCAACGGGCGATTGGGTTTCCGGATGCGAACTCGTGGGGTGTCGGACTCAATATGAGCGTCCCTCTGTATGATCGGAACCAGGGAAACATCTGTAAGGCGATCTCGATTCAACGCCAGAATCAGTTCGCCTTGTCGGCATCGCTCCTGGATTTGCGGGCCGAACTGGAACAGGCCGTCGCGGAACTGACAGCTGCCGAAGCCAACGCCAAAGCGGTTGCTGGCGAGCAGCTGTCATTGGCACAAAAGGTGCTTTATAGTATCGAGCAGTCGTACCAGAAGGGCGGTCGCCCTCTGACCGATGTGATCGACGCTCAAAGGAATTACCGCGAAACCTATGCGCTGTACGTCTCTGCTCGGGCTGAGTATTGGCGTGCGCTCTATCGGTATTACGGGGTAATCGGAAAACAGGTTCAAACCCATGAATGAGCCAACGTCTGCTCCGCAGGTTGCCTCGTCTCCGCAGAAATCAGGTTCCAAGCCATCCCGCATGGGGGCGGTGTGGGAGCTTCTGCAGTTGTTCATTTCACTGGCGTTGGTCAGTGGTGTGCTGGCCTGGCTGGTGTGGACGCCTGAAGATAAGGGCAAGAAAGACAAACCGACCGAAATCGCGGCGGTTCCCCGGGCTGAGGTCGATGTGGAGTCGTTCAAGCGGATCTCCGTCCTGCGGCAATCTCCCTTGGGACATCGCTTGGCCATTCAGCCCATTGCGACCACCAGAGTCACTGAGCCGCTGTTGCACGTGACGGGGCGTGTCATCGCCAGTCGGCGACCCGGAGCAGAGCCGGGCAAGGACTTCTGGCAGTTCAACTCCAGTGACCTGCTCAATACGTATGCCGCCTGGGAAAAGGCGACCGTCGACATTCAATTCTCCGAAGGTCAGTTGCAGCAAATCAAAGCGCTCGTCAAGGCCAAGGAATCCGCCCTGACCAAATCGATCGAGCGCCTCGTTAAGCTGGTCAAAGACGGCACCGAAACCGAGCGTGAACTGGCCACGCAGCAGGCCGATTTGCTCCAGACACAAATTCAGGGCCGCAAAGATACTTACGAAGCGGAACTGGCGATCAAGACCGCTCACCGGGAGGCGACGACTCTCTCGCTGCAACTCTTCCAGTCGGGCTTCGACCCGGAGAAGTTGCACGAGGCTTCCGCGGATACCGACATTGTCACTGCGGAAGTTCCGGAAGCCGTTCTCGCCCAGGTCGTCATTGGTCAGTCCTGCTCCGCGCAATTCTACGGCATCCCCGACGAGACGTTTGTGGGGAAGGTCGCGACCTTGTCTCCCGTGCTCTCGACCGATCAGCGGACGCTGCGCGTGCTGTTCACGGTTCACGATCCTCAAGATCGACTCCGGCCCGGCATGTTTGCCAGCATCGGATTGGGAACTGATCCGCGTGACGTGCTGCGCATCCCGGCGGGCAGCGTCGTGCATGTCGGACGCAACGACTACGTGCTGGTGGTGGATGATTCCGGGACGGCCCCCGCCACGGTTGAGAACACCAATCCGGGCGCGAACACCAAGCCGGGCGCGAACACCAAGACAGATCCTGCGGAAGGAACCTCAACCGGGAAGCCAGCGGACGCCACGCCCGCTGTGAGTGAGCGCGTGAGCTTGCGTGTCGTGGATGTCACGGTCGCCGAACTGATTGATGGAAAAGTCGAAGTCACCAGCGGACTTTCGCACGGAGATCAGATCGTCAGCGATAATGGCATTCTGCTCAAGCCGCTGGTCGTCGCATCGTTGCGAGCCTCCCAACCCGCTGCCCCGAAGCAACTGAGTTTCGCTCAGCCCGCACGCGTGCTGCCAGGAGTGCAGCCGGGAGTGCTGCCTTAATGGGATCGCTCATCAATTACGCCCTTGAGAAGCGCTGGATGACCCTGGGGATCACGCTGCTCATCTCGGTCGTCGGATTCTGGGCCTTCTTTCAGCAGCCCATCGACGCCTACCCGGATATCTCCGCGCAGGTCGTGCAGATTATCACCGTCTTCCCCGGACGAGCCACCGAAGAGGTCGAGCGTCAAGTCACCGTCCCCATCGAAATCGCCATGCGGAACTGCCCGCGTGTCGATACCATCCGCTCGCGCACGATCTTCGGCCTGTCGGTGGTCCAACTGATCTTCGAAGAGGGAACCGAGAGCTACTGGGCCCGGCAGCGCGTGCTGGAAAAACTCGGTGCGGTGCAGTTGCCGACCGGAGCCTCCGCTCAGCTGGGGCCACTCGCCACGGCCTACGGCGAGGTTTACCGCTACGAACTTCGATCGGACCAGTCCGCCGACCTGATGACGCTGCGGGAGCTGAACGACTGGGTGGTCATCCCGCGTCTGTTACGAGCCAGCGGCGTGGCGGAAGTCTCCAACTTCGGCGGACTCTCGAAGCAGTTCTCCATTGAAGTGGATCCCAATCAGTTGAGGCGTTATGCCCTGACCTTCGATGAGATCGTCCAGGCGGTGCAGGCCAACAACGCCGTCGCTGGAGGGAGTGTTATGCGGCGCGGCGGCTCGTCGTTCGTGATTCGCGGCACGGGGTCGCTGCAAAGCACGGAAGAGATCGGGCGGATCTTCGTCAAATCGGTCAGCGGGACGGGGATTTATCTCCGCGACCTGGGCTGGATCGGACTCGACAATGCGCCCCAGATGGGCATCTACAGCAAAGATCATCGCCAGGAATCGGTCGAAGGGATCGTGCTGATGCGGCGCGGCGAGAACCCCTCGCGCGTGCTGGCTTCTGTCCAACAGGCCATCCAGGAGATCAACGGCGGACTGCTCCCCGAGGGGATTCGCATCGACCCGTTTTACAATCGCCAGTATCTCGTCGATAGCACTTTGCACACGGTCGGCCACAGCGTGTCGCTCGGCATCACGCTCGTGCTGCTGGTGTTGTTGCTGTTTCTCGGACGCCCGTCGATGGCGATCCTGGTGGCGATCACGATCCCCTTTGCCCTGCTGTTCGCACTGGTGCTGATGTACCTGACGAACATCCCCATCGGGCTGCTCTCGATCGGTGCGATCGACTTCGGCATCATCGTCGACGGGGCGATCATCATGGCCGAACACATCGCCCATCGACTCAACAAGCAAGGCTCCTCTGCCGGAGGCGGCGACATTAATGCGCGGGTGCTGAAGGCCGCACACGAGGTCGAACGTCCGGTCTTCTTCTCGGTCATCATGGTCATCGTGGCCTACCTGCCGCTGCTCTCCTTGAGAAGTATTGAGGGGCTGCTGTTTCGTCCGATGGCGCTCACGATGGTCTACGCCCTCGTGGGAGCGCTGCTGTTCTCGTTGCTCGTCGTCCCGGTGCTGATTGCGACCGTGTTTCGCAACGGCTACAAGGAAATCCACAACCCGGTCATCGAGTTCATGACCTGGTCCTACGGCAACATCGTCTCGCTGCTGTTGAAAGTCCGCTGGCTGACGCTGGCGGCCGCTTTGATCGTCGTCATTACCGTCAGTATCCGCATCGTGCCGAAGCTGGGGTTGGAGTTTCTCCCGTACATGGATGAAGGCGTGATCTGGGTCCGGGCCAACTTCCCGGAAGGGACCGCGATCGAGCAGACGACGCACTACGCCGAGCGGATTCGCCAGATCGCCCTCGAATTCGAGGACATCCAGTTCGTCTCCTGCCAGGCGGGTCGCAATGATTCCGGGACCGATCCGTTCCCTTCAAGTCGCCTCGAAACGATGATCGGCCCCAAGCCGATTCACGATTGGAAACAGTTCGTCACCAAGCAGGAGATGATCAAGGCGATCGGCCAGCGACTCCGCAATGAGTTCCCCACCACGCGGTTCAATTTCACCCAGCCGATCATCGACAGCGTCGCCGAGGACACCAACGGCACCTCTGCGAATCTCGCCATCGAAGTCTCGGGCAAGGACGCCGAAGTCCTGCTCGGTGTGGCCCGGCAGTGCGTCGACCTGATGCGGACCATTCCCGGTGCCGTCGATGTGAACATCGAGCAGGAAGGCCCTCAGCCCCAGCTCGTCATCACTCCGGATCGCGCGCTCTGTGCGCAACACAACGTCCGCATCCAGGATGTCACCTCGATCATTAACACTGCGATCGGCGCTCAACCGATTGGCATCCTCTTCGAGGGGGAACGTCGCTTCGATATCGTCGCCCGCTTTGATCGGAAGCAAGTGGCGTCTCCGCAGGCACTGGGCCGCCTGGCGGTCTTCTCCGTCAGCGGAGTCCCGGTTCCCCTGGACCAGGTCGCCAAGATTGAACTCGTCGATGGCCAGACGCTCATCGCTCGCCAGGATGGTCGCCGGCGCCTGACCGTGCGTTGCGATATCGTGGGCCGCGACCAGGGAGGCTTCGTGGACGAGGCCCAGAAGCAGTTCGAAGAGAAGCTCAGCAAGTCGATTCCCGAGGGATATAACATCGCCTGGCTCGGCATGTTCGAGAACCTCACCCGCGCCAAACGCCACTTCATGATCGTCATGCCCGTGACCGTCGTGCTGATCTATCTGCTGCTGATCGGCACCTTCAAGTCCCAGTCTGCAGCCCTGTTGCTGCTCGCCTCGGTCCCCTTCGCCTTCATCGGGGCCGTCCTCGGACTCCACGTCCGCCACATGAATCTCAACGTCTCCACAGCCGTCGGTTTCGCCGCTCTGTTCGGGGTGTCGATCATGAACGGCGTGTTGATGCTGCGTTCGATCGCCGAATGCGAAGCCCTCGGGATGCCGCAGCGGATCGCCATCATCACCGGGGCCAAGAACTGCCTGCGTCCGATTCTGCTGGCGTCGCTGGTGGCAGTCCTCGGTCTGCTTCCCGCCTCATTGGCCCACGGCCTGGGCTCCGATGTTCAACGCCCCCTGGCCACCGTGATTGTCTGCGGGCTGACCAGTGCGGCGATCCTGACCCTGTTCGTCGTGCCGGTTCTCTACGCCATCGTTTCGCCCAAGATCAAGCTCTCCAGCGAAACGCATCTCGAATTCGGCACGACCGGGCATGCGTAAAAAGGTCTCGTGGCGAGGCATCCTCGTAGCAGAACTCGTCAGAGTTCTGCTGAGATTGAAAAGTGTGGACGCCATTCGACGCAGAGTCCCCGGGATTCGAGCCACTCTTCCGCCCCGCCGGAGTGCCCTCATGTCGGCCCAGGTCTGGTTCCCTGCTCCCTCTTCCCACCCCGGAGGGGTCCAAGCCAATAGCCGGTGGTGAGCGCAGCGTCACCACCGGTTCACGTTCCCCGCTTGCTCTTGTATCCCGGAGGGATTCCAGCCGACTGGCTGCTATCAACGAGTCGCCCGGCTGCAATCCCTTCGGGATAGGCTCGCTCGATAGTCCGCTGACCGGTGGTGACGCTGCGCTCACCACCGGCTAAGGGCTGGAATCCCTTCGGGATAATTCGGGCTGTCGAACGAAGCGACTGGAAATCTGCGTCCAAGGCGACCGCACTCGTTCCGAAGTTTTCGATGTCTTCGCGTTCTCAAAAAAAATGCGAGCGCCTCGCTGCGCTCGTCGTGGGGAAAGGAAAAAGGAAAAGAGGAAGAAGGGCAGAGGGTAAGAGGGACAAAGGGGAGATGGTTATTGAGTCCT
>JAYTFV010000728.1:0-6471 GCA_043734065.1 Planctomycetota bacterium | reverse complement strand
CCACCGGTTGCAACCGGTGGGCTTTCTGGCTGACTGCTGACCGCTGACGGCTGACTGCTCTCTGCTGGCTTCGATTCTTCAATCATCGCTTGGACCTTCTTCGTGTCGACTCGTTTCATCATGTGTTGGTAGGGGCGGACCATCTGCCCCAGGACCGGTGTCTGTGCATCGCTCCACCGCTCAATTGGCGTGCCCAGCAGTTCGCCCGTTTGCTGGGCGATGCGCGGCAGGACCGGGGCCAGGTAGATCGCCAACTGGCGGAACAGATTCAGCCCGACAGTGCAGATGTTGCGGACCTCTTCGATCCGCGCGGGGTCTTTCTTGAGGGTCCACGGCTGGTTGGTGTCGATGTACTGGTTCGCCTTATCGGCGAGTTGCATCACCTCACGCAGCGCGGCGTTCGTATCGCAGTTCTCGTACAACTCGGCAATCCGCTCGGCGGCATCGGCGGTGGCCTGGAACAGGCCGCCATCGTCGGGGTACTTGGTCGACAGAGCCTGTCCCTCCAGCAACTTGGCACAGCGGCTGGCGATGTTTACGAACTTGTTCACGAGATCGGCGTCGACCTTGGTCTGGAAGTCGACGACGCTCAGGTCGAGGTCATCGACGCGTGGCCCCTGCTTCGAGGCGTAGTAGTATCGCAGGTACGCCGGGTCGAGGTGCTTCAGGTACGTCGCCGCACTGATGTACGTCCCATCCCGCTTGGACATCTTCTGCCCATTGACCGTCAGGAACCCATGAATGTGGACCTTGGTTGGCAACTGGAACCCGGCGGTATGCAGCATCGCGGGCCAGAAGAGCGTGTGAAAGTACGTGATGTCCTTGCCGATGAAGTGGTGGATTTCCGAGTTCGGATTCTTCCACCAGTCGTCGAGCTTTTCGCCCGTCCGATGGCACCACTCGGCAGTACTCGCGATGTAGCCGATCGGGGCATCGAACCAGACGTACCAGTAGTTGCCGGGGCTGTCGGGGATCTCGAATCCGAAGTATTTGGCGGGCCGCGACACGTCCCAATCTCGCAGCGGGTCCGCGAGGAAGTTGTTCTTGAGGAAGTTGGCGATCTCGGGTTGCAAGGCTCCGCTCGTCTGGGTCCAGGTACTCAGATACTCGTGCAGGTGTTCGATCTGCACGAAGAGTTGCGTACTGGGTCGCAGCTTCGGGGTGGCTCCGGAGAGTGTGCTGCGCGGGTTGATGAGGTCGGTCGGGGCGTAGTTGGCGAGGCACTTCTCGCAGGCATCCCCGTGCTGGTCCACGGCCCCGCACTTGGGACAAGTGCCTTTCACGAACCGGTCAGCCAGGAACGTGCCGACCTCGGGATCGAACAGCCGCTCGGCGGGCTTCTCGATGACGATGTTCGCCGCGCGCAGGGCGGCCCAGAACTCGTGACAGAGCTGGCGGTTCTCCGGCGAGTTGGTACTCCCGTAGTTGTCGAACTCGATATCGAAGCCGCCGAAATCGCGGATGTGGTCGACCCGCATATCGGCGATCATCGCCTCTTCACTGCGCCCCTCCTGGCGCGCCCGGATCATGATCGCGGTGCCGTGCGTGTCATCGGCGCAGAAGAACCGACAGTGATGCCCGCGCAGCTTCTGGAACCGTACCCAGATGTCGGTCTGGATGTACTCGACCAGATGGCCGATGTGAATCTGGCCATTGGCGTATGGCAGGGCGGATGTCACCAGAATCTGGCGGGGAGTCATGCGAAGTCCGGAAGATAGCCATCGTTCAAAAAAAGCCCAGTGGTTGCAACCACTGGGCTTTGACGCGTGTCCACATCGCTATCGAGCCTGCGTCTCATACAACCGGGCCACATCGGCGGCGGTCACGATGATGTCGCGGATGAACCCCGTATGAGCCCGCTCGTAGCTGATGTTCGAGGCCAGCTGGGGCTTGTGGTGAATCGCCTGGGAGATCCACTGCGCATCCTCGGGGGAGAGTCCGACGACATCCGCCGCAAAGCGGGTGCGGGTCTCGACGATCAGGGACTCGATCCGACGATCGAACTTGTTGTAATCCGCCATGTTGACCCGGATTCCGAGAGGGAGGCTGAGTTCGGCTCCTCCGCAAGTGGGCGGGAGCCGCCAATTGAGTGAGTATACCGAAAGCGTCTGGAGAGGAAACCAAGTGCCCGGTCCGGCGACGGCAACGCACTGTTTCACAGTGCGTTGGTTTTCTGTCATCAGTCCGCATGGAGTCGGGAGTCTGGAGCCTGGAGCCGGAAAGTGTGCCTCCCTCTGGCCCTCAGCCATCAGCGGTCAGCCAGAGAGGAGACACTCCGTATAATACAGTGCGTGGCTGTGCGGTCCTGCGGTCTGAGCGGAGAGCCCCGGACCTGGCCTGATGAAACGGCGTTTTCAGGGCGGTCGAGTCGGCCAACATACCCCCAGGCCCGCAGGGTCGCGAACCTTCGGGCCTGGGGGGCAATCGGCAATGCGTGGACCCATGGCTGCGAAGACTCCGCCCGGGGCTATCGAGTGAAGCCCCATTGGGACAGAGGAAACCCGTGGGGGCAGGGGAAAGATAACCATTCCGACAAATGTCCCTCGTCGCGTGAGCTTTAGCCACGGCAACGTACTTTGTGAAGTGGGACAACTCTTCTCTGTCTGAAAGCTGAGAACTGACAACTGACAACTCATCCCGTCTGAAACAGTGCGTTGCCGTGACGAATCCAGCGGCTCGTTGACACTCACCCAGGCCAGCAATAGCATGACGGAGAGAGTTGCTCCAAACTCCGGGCCTCCCACTCGATCTCATTTCCCCGTGAGTCGTGAGCGGTTCCTCCCCCTGCCCCTCTGATCGTCGGAGTTTGTCCGTGCTGAATAACGTCTTGCATTACATCGAACCGTTTATTTTCCTGGCCATGGGCATGTTGGGAATCCTGGGGATCTTCCTCGTCGTCATGGTCACTCGGAAAATCCGCCAGAAGAAATTCCCAAGTCAAGCTGCAGCCGATGAGTTCCTGAGCCAAATCCGCGAGCGGCTTCAGGCGCGAGACTACGACGGCGTGACCGAGATCTGTGACACACCCGAGTATTGGGCCAAGGCGGTGCCCCAGCTGATTCTGATCGGCATGCGTCACCGGGACCTGAGTCTGCCCAAGTTGAAAAGCCTGCTCAATGAGAAGTTCGAGCGCGAGATCATCGCCGAGTTGGCGTATCAACATGCGGGGATGGCGGTGGTGGCGAAGACCAGTCCGATGGTGGGGCTGCTGGGGACGGTGACGGGGATCATCGGGTCGTTCAGTGCGATTTCCAAGTCGGGTGGCGGTGACCCGAACGCCTTGGCAGCCAAGATCGGTCTGGCCCTGATGGCGACGATGTGGGGGCTGGTGATTGCGATCCCGATGACCCTGCTGGGGGGCTACATCATGGTGCAGATCGGACGCCTGACCGACCAGGTGAAAGAGGATCTGAGCCAGTTCTTGCGCGACTATGAGAACTCATTGACCAGCCGGTGAGGGAAAACTCGAAACTCGAATAGCTTGATCTGACTGACGACTGAACACTGACGACTGAGAACTCCCCATGGCCCACCACGCCGAATTCGATGAAGAGCTTGACTTGACGCCGCTCATTGATGTGGCGTTCCTGCTCCAAATCTTCTTCATGGTGACCTCGACGATCGCGATGGCGGCGTCGATCATCATGCCCGAGGCCAAGAACGGCATCGCCCCCGACCTGACCAAGGGGATCAACTTCACGATCTTCCAAACCGATGCCGGTCCCGAGCTGTACCTCGCCGATGGCAAGGGAAAGAACGGGGTCGCCCAACTGACCGACATCCCTGCGTATGTGCAGCAAGAGATGGCCAAACCGGGGGGGCGTAACATCATCCTGATCAAGGCCGACAAGTCGGTGGCCTCCGGCTACGTCGAAGATGTGGCCCGTACCGCCAGCCAGGTCGAGGGGATCGAACGCTACCTGGTGGGGGTGATGAGCAAGCCGGAGACGAAGTAGGGGAACGTTGAGCGTTGAGCGAAAACGACACTCTCCCCATCTCCCGACTCCCCATCTCCCGACTCCCGGACTCCACCGTGCCGATTCAATTCCGTTGCCCGCACTGCAAACAGATGCTCAGCATCAGCTCCAAACGAGCTGGTTCGACGATCGTTTGCCCGGCCTGCACGGAAGAGGCATTGGTCCCGATCCCTGGCGAACCGACAGCGGCTTACGATGTCGTGGCTCACCTCGGAACCAAGTCGACAACGGCTGCGGCACCGCCTCCCCCAGCTCCCTCGCCGGTTGTGGAAGCTGCTGCCAAGTCTGCCTCAGCCCCTTCTCGTCCCGCCGGGTCCGCCTACTCCACGGGTGCAGCCAGTTCGCACCAGCCGCTGTTCGAGGAGGTCAGCCCTCATACATCGAGTCACGACGACGAGGACGAACACGAGGACGACGAAGAGCACCACACCCCGAAGCCCAAGAAGCGGTTCATGGACGACACTGTCGACATGACGGCCATGGTCGACGTGACGTTCTTGCTGCTGATCTTCTTCATGGTGACGGCCTCCTTTGCCGCCCAGAAAGTGTTCGAGACCTCACCCCCCGAACAAGAAGCCGAGGGCGGCGGGGCCTCGGCCAGCTCCATGGAAGACCTGGAGAGCAACAGCGTGGTCCTCGAAATCGACGCCCACGATCAAATGGAAATCGAAGGCCAGCCGATCGCCGGGCTGTTCGAACTCCGCGAGACATTGCAGGCCAAATCGACGACGGAGTCCAAGAACGAACTCCTGATCCAGGCCCATTACAATGCGACGCACGGCATGGTCGTGTCAGTGACCGATGTGGCCATGGATGCCGGCATGCAAAAGGTCCGCCGGATTTCGAAGAAGTCCGACGACTAATTCGTTGTGCCGAGTAAGCCATTTACACAGCTTAAGGCTGGATTTTGCGCGTGGCCTCCATCCCGGAGGGATGCCAGAAATTAGCCGGTGGTTGAGCGCCCTGCCGGGGTCAAACAAGGCTGCATCCCGAGCCTGGAGCGGATGGGGGGATGCGCAAGAGACAGCCTTAAGCTGTGTAGCCGCGACGCGAAGTCTTCGAAGCAGAGCGCGGAGTACGCCAACGCTCCGCGACAAAGCCTTCGCGTCGCGGCTAAACAGATTACTCACGAATGCCGGAGAGCCTCAATCGGATCGAGCCGGGCCGCAGCAATCGCCGGATAAACGCCGAAGACGAGCCCCGTCACGACGGAGAATCCAAACGCCACCGGAAGACTCCAGAACACGATCGCGGGTTCCATCCCCATAAACATTTTCCCCATCTCACTGGCGGCCGCGGCTGCGTTGATCACATCCAGTGAGACGAGTATTTTCTTCGTGAGGCTGAACACGATCGGCGTGGATAGACCCATGCCCATCCCGATCAAGCCGCCCGTCCCCGACAGCACCACCGTCTCGATGATGAACTGCTGGATGATGTCCCGACGGCGGGCACCCAATGCCCGCCGAATCCCGATCTCACGCGTCCGCTCCGTAACGGTCGCCAGCATGATGTTCATGATCCCGATCCCGCCCACCAGCAGACTAATCCCGGCGATCGACCCCAGCACGATATTAAAGATGTTACGCAGTTGCTCGGCTTGGCGCAGCAGCTCCAGGGGCACAACCACAGCGAAATCGGGCTTAGTGGGATGAGTGCGCTGCATCGTCTCGCGGACAACCTCCGCAGTGCGGACCACGTTCTCGATCTTGTCGACTTGCAACGTGATCTGGTTGTAGACCACTGACTCCGAACTGCGCGCCCCGGAGGTGAGCTTCACGAACACATCCCCGGTGTTGATGCGGGCCTGTAAGGTCTCCAGCGGGATATAGACATCCTTATTAAAGTCCTGCCCCGAGAGGCTGCCGCCGACAGCTGCAGAGGCGGTGCGAGCATCCATGATTCCGACCACGCGGTAGGCCTGGTTGCCGATCTGCACCGATTGATTGATCGGGTTGTCGAGCGGGAACAGTTGTGCGGCGGTCTCGTAAGCCAGCACCGCCACGTTGGCGATGTCGTGTCCATCGCGGTCGGAGAGGAACCGCGCCTTGGCCACCAGCAGATGATTCATCTCCAGATAGTCCGCAGTACACCCCACGACACGGGAGTTCATCACCCGATCTCGAAAGCGGACCTCCATCAGGAGTTCTCGCATCGGCACCAGTCCCTTGCCCGAGAGGTTCGGGATCGTCTCGCTCAGAATCTTAAAGTCGTTGCGATTTAATCCATACCGCAGGACAGAAAATCGCCCGGATCCTCCACTTTGGCTCGATGAGGGGTCATCGGGCGGGCGGACGCTGCGGACGATGATATTGGTCGCCCCCAGCGACAGCACCTGCTGCTGGGCCTGTTTACTCGCCCCCTCGCCAATGGCCAGCATCGCAATCACCGAGAAGACCCCGAACACAATCCCCAGCATCGTCAGACCCGACCGCAGCTTGTGCAGCAGCAGGCTCTTGAGTGCCAGTTGAATCGTGCGGATCAGTTTCAGCAT
>JAYTFV010000727.1:0-17286 GCA_043734065.1 Planctomycetota bacterium | reverse complement strand
GAAATTGTCCGGAGGCTGACGCCATTCGGCTCGCCGAATCGGCGAGTGACCAGCGTCACCAATTCTCCTGCCCCCGCACAATCGAATCCCCTTCAGTGTTCGCCCGTTTCACCAGCCCAATGGCGGGGCAAACGGGGCCGGAAGGATTTCGCCAATCGGCGAACGCACCTGCTTAGATCGCGCAAATCGGCCCGGACTTTTGATCGCCACCGCTGCACCGTAGAATGCCCGGTTCGCTCCGTTTCTCGATTTCGACCCGGTTGTGACGAACAGTCGCCCACCGGTCCGGGGTCTTGAATGGGAGCATTCTCCGAATGGTCGGGATGAAGGGCAGGGCGGTGCCCCGTTCTTGCCGACTCCCTCTCCCCCACAACACGTCACTCTGTGTGTCCCTGCCGCTCGCGGGGGAGAGCGAACCAGCAGCGGAAACTCCCGTTGGCGAATGCCCCCTCCAGGGCGGTGCCCCGCGCTGGCTCCCTCCCGGGGGAAGCCCTGACCATCCGCTCGCAGCTATCCGAACCGTCCGTGCTGAAGCCGCTATGCCCAATCCTGCCAAAGACTTGTTCAGTGACACCACGATGAGCTTCGGGGAGCACCTCGAAGCGTTGCGGTCGCACCTTTGGAAGGCCATTGCCGGGGTGGCGCTGGGGTGTGCGATCTCCCTGTTCTTTGGAACGGAGATCGTCAATATCATCCGTTGGCCGCTTGATGAAGCACTCCGCCCGACAGAGGGGACGGTTCTTGGAGAGGTCATTGACGACACGGGAGTGAATCCGATGAGGGTCTTCTGGGCTTATCTCACGGGCCAAGAGCCGCCCAAGCCGAAACCTCTCCCGAAGAAAGCCGCAGAGAAACTACTGGATATCATCATGGCGGCCACCGGTAAAATGGATGTCGAAGTCCCGGCCAAGGCCCTTGCTGACGAACTCCACCGTGTCTTTCCCGATCAGTATCCGAAACTCCCGGAATCGACCGACGTTCAATCGATCAAGCTGACGTTGGAGTCATCGCAGATCAAACAAATGCAGCAGGCGGTCCTCGATTCTCGCAAGCCCGTGGCTCTCAGCCCCCAAGAACCGTTCATGATCTACCTCAAGGTCTCGTGCCTCGCAGGGTTGGTCTTGGCCAGCCCGTGGGTCTTCTACCAAGTCTGGCAGTTCATCGCCGCCGGGTTGTACATGCACGAACGCAAGCACATGTACGGGTTCGGCACGCTCAGTCTGTTTCTGTTCGGCGGCGGCGTTGTGTTTTGCTTCCGGCTCGTACTGCCGTTGGTCCTTCGGTTTTTGATGACCTACAACAACTACGTGGGCGTCAAGCTGGAACCTCGGCTGTCGGAGTACCTGACGTTTGCTTCGATCCTGCCGCTGATGTTCGGGATTGGGTTCCAGTTGCCGCTGATCATGGTGTTTCTGGAACGGATGAACATCGTTTCGGTCCAGGTGTTTATCGACAAATGGCGGATCTCGGTGTTTGCGATCTCGTTCATCTCGATGATGCTGACCCCTCCGGAGCCGATCAGCATGATTATGATGATGGGCCCGATGGTGGCGCTGTACTTCATGGGGATCCTGCTGTGTCAGTGGACCTCGAACAAGCGGGAAGTCGCTGATGTACCGAGCGTGTAGCAATGTGGTACGACACACCGCATCGTCACTCACGACGCGGAGCGTCGTGCGACTATTTCCGGTCGAGGGTCACATCCCGGGTGCATTCGACCAATGGCGGTTTCCGGCCCCCTCTCCCCCGCGAGCGGAGTCCTCTCCGAACGCCTCGCCGCTGGTGGGAGAGAGGGGGCAAAGGTGACGCTGTACCGCCATTTGGCGAATGCACCTCACCACGCAGGAGTCATGCCGATTCAGGTTTGTAGTACCCCCCATGCGTGAAGCAGATCAGACCCACGAGAGAGAGAACCAGTTTCCATGCCCCCCAGCGATCTCCACCGAATCCAGGGGTTGTCTGTCGTCCGACAGCGGTTGCAGTCGGTCGAGGACGCACTGATCCGGTTTCGGAAATCGCCCACAGACCACGAGGCCCTGCACGACATGCGGGTCGCCTGTCGTCGCGCCGAATCCGCACTGAGACTCTGCCGCGACCTGCTGCCCTCACAGCCTGGCCAGTGGCTGCGGAAGAAGCTGCGACAGTTGCGTCGATCGTCAAACGCCTCGCGTGACCTGGAGGTGATGCGAAAGTGGCTGAAAGGGCAGGGGGGTACGTGGGCTCGCGACGTGCAGAAAGCCTGGAAGTCCGAGCGTCACAGAGAGCGGTGCCAGATGGTCGAGGAGGCCAGGGACTTGCTGCGCGGTGACCGATGGGCGGAGCATGCGAAGCGAGCCTGCGCAGTCGACGACGACCGTTCGCCAGACCGCGATCGACTGCTGATCGCTCACCGGTTTCTGGATGAACTGATTCAATTCGTGGAGGCTCTCCCCACGGTGACCACGACTCCGTCGGAACTCCACCAGTTTCGCATTGCCAGTAAACGGCTGCGCTACGCGATCGAGTGTGTCTGCGAAATTGTCCCGCAGGCCAGGTTTGGATCCCTGACACGGATGCTCACCCAGATTCAGGAGCGATTGGGGGAATTGCACGATCTCGATCTGCGGTTGGAGTGCCTGAAGCACTGGGCCGAGACCTGGGATGTCTCCACCTCGATGAATGAGTCCACTGCCCAGAGCCAGCGACTGCTGAAATCCTGGCAGAAGTGGTGGCGTTCGATCACGTGGCAGACTGCCGTGGGGACCGCCGTGAACGAGATCCTCCGGCTCCGCTAAGGACCGCCGAGGGCCACTGGCGCACGTTGGACTGACATCCAACGGGGGGCTGGACTCTGCTGACTCGCCAGATGGGAGCGGACATCCCATAATCGGCCACCCCTTCGCCCCCCTCGATCAGGAATGTCTCATGGGTTTCAGCCATTTGTTTCGCCGTAAGTCGATCGAGACACTGTTGAGTGAGATGCACGCCGAGAAGCGGCTGCACCGGGTGCTGGGGCCGGTGTCGCTGATGTCGCTGGGCGTGGGGGCGATCATTGGGGCGGGGATCTTTGTCATGACCGGGCAGGTGGCTGCCGAAGATGCCGGTCCGGCGGTGATGCTGTCGTATGTGGTGGCGGGATTCGCGTGCGTCTTGGCGGCGCTGTGCTACTCCGAGTTCGCAGCCATGGTCCCGGTGGCGGGGAGTGCGTACACGTATACTTATGCCACGCTGGGGGAGTTGGCCGCGTGGATCATCGGCTGGGATTTGATCCTGGAATACGCGATGTCGTGCGCGGCAGTGGCGTCCGCCTGGACCCATTACCTGGATGAGTTACTGAAAGTCACCACGAAGTATCATCTCATCCCTCAGCTCACCACAGACCCCTTCACTCAGGTGGAGGTGCATGGGCAACTCGTGTATGCGTGGGTCAACCTTCCGGCGATGCTCATCCTGGGCGTCGTCACGTACATCCTGGTGATCGGGATTCGCGAAAGTGCGGTGACCAATATCATTCTGGTCATCGTGAAGCTGGCCGTCGTGTTATTGGTCATCGGACTGGGGATCGGCTACATCAACCAGGACAACTACACCAAAGTGCCGATCGAGAACCGCAGAATGACCGTGACGAAGGACTACCTCGAACGCAACCCGGTAATCGCCCAGGCGCTCCCGCCGGGGACCGTGACGACCTATACCTCGGGGGCCGAACTGGTCGAACTACTGACCCTGCTGAACACGCTGGATCAGCACCCGGAGCAACTCGGCAAACTGACTGATGAGCAAAAGGTCACGCTCTCGAATTTCCCGAAGCTCAACCCCCCAGCAGTCCTCAAGGCACATCCCGGTGCCTTTTCTTCGCTGAACCAAACGGACATGGTGGCCCTGGGCAAGGTCCGGAGTGAGGCCCAAAAACTGGGGATGATTGGTGTCCTCGGTGTGAAGGACAAAATGGCCTCGGTCGACAACCACTTTCGCAGCCCGTTCATGCCCTACGGCTTTTCCGGGATCATGACGGGAGCAGCCCTCGTCTTCTTTGCCTACATCGGTTTCGACTCGATCTCGACCCACTCGGAAGAGGCGATCAACCCGCAGCGGGATGTGCCGCTGGGCATCCTCGGCTCACTGGGGCTGTGTACGGTGCTGTATATCCTGGTGGCGGCGGTGATCACCGGGATGGAACCGTATCCTCAGATTGACACCAAGGCCGCGATTGCATCGGCCTTTCGCAAACAGGCGGAGTTGCAAAAGAGCCCGCTGATGTCACTGGCGACCGTGTTAATTTCGACCGGAGCCTTGGCCGGGATGACGAGTGTGCTGCTGGTGACGTTCCTGAGTCAGGCCCGCGTGTTCTTGGCGATGGCCCGCGATGGACTGCTGCCCAAGAGCATCTTCTCGGTCGTCCACGAAAAGTACCGCACTCCCCATCGCTCGACGATGCTCACCGGCTGCTGCATCATGGTTGTGGCGGGCTTCATGCCGATGAAGCTCCTCGGTGAGATGGTAAGTATCGGCACGCTGATGGCGTTCGCACTGGTATGTGCGTCCGTGCTGCTGTTGCGGATCAGACGACCCGATGTCCACCGTCCGTTTCACTGCCCGATGGTATGGGTGGTGGCCCCGCTGGGGGTGTTCGTGAATGTATTGATGATGCTGTTCCTGCCACTGGATACCTGGATTCGGCTGGTCGTGTGGCTGGCCCTGGGGATGGTGTTTTACTTCGCGTACGGGGCGCGTCACAGTTCGTTGCGGCAGGCGGAGGCTGAGGCGGCCAAGTAACTACGATCCCATCCCATTGGAGAGCCAATGCCCCCTCCATTCAGTCATTCGTGGAGTGGCCTACTTCTCGATGGACTTCTATCCCTGGGAGTGTTCTTTCCGGTCATCAGTGTGGTCACACTGGAGCTGGCTTGGTGGACACGCTGGTCGACTGGCAGGCACTCTTCGGCGGTCTTGATCCCGGTCATTGGGCCGATTCTGCTGACTCTGTGGATTCTGATTTCTCGGAAATCGAGTTGGTGGATTCCGCTTGCGTGGATTGCTGATCCGGCAACGCTGGTGTTCCTGATCGTGAGTCCGCGGTTGTGGAAGGACTATTGGCGGTATTCCCGGTGGACACGTATTGTCACGTTACGTAGTCAGCGAGGAGGACACTCTGTTGTCCTTTCGCTGCACATCGGGGGACATTATCTCTTGGAACAGGATTGGAAGTCCCAGCCCGTCGGATCGTTGAATCCTCTGCATACTGGGGAAATAGGCCGATACGAATCGCGAGACGGACGCTACGAACTCATCAGTGATGGGGGACGATCCCGGACACTTCAACCGACAACCGAGGCCAACTTCGAAGTCGTTGAACACACCGCGACTGCAATGGACGCGGAGTGCCTTCTCGATGGGTGGATACTTCGTCGCGGAATCGGAACGCCGTAAATGGCAACGAATCGCCTCCAAACCTCCCGTAGTGTAGAAGCGCGGGAACCACCTCGGCCAGCGGGGGTGGCGTTCGTGTGTGCGTCAGATCAGTCGGTGAAAAGTGGCCACACCAGTGGACTCGGATCGTGATGCTTGTCTTCAGCCGCAAAGCGGTGACAGCATGTAGCCGTGGGCGCAGCCCACGGACCCCACAGCCCTCGCGATCTCCAGCCGCGAAGCGGCGACAGCGAATGCCCCCGTTCACCGAGACGGTCACTGACTCACCGCCGATCCTGCTGTCGCCGCTTCGCGGCTGGGGCGGCTCAGGGTTTCGAATTCCGTGGGTTTCACCCACGGCTATCTGCTGCCACCGCTTCGCGGCTCAGATCACGTCTGATGGCCAGAGGAGACTCCACTGACTTTTCGGACGCACACTCGTGGCGTTCTGTCGGACGCCCCGGTCTTGCCATTCCCCGAATGCACCCGGATAATCGATTTCAATCACTGCAACTCGGAACTTCAATGGGATGGGGAATATCATGGAACAACGACAACCCACGCCGATTCGGGTCATGCTGGATGAAATCGGCGAGCAAGCCGCTCCCGAACCGGCCCCTCGGGGATTGGTCTCACCCGCGAATGTCGATCAGTTCACCCGCGTGGCTGCGATCATCAGTGTGGTCTTGGCGTCCGTGACCCTGCTGACGATGATCTGGGGCGGTGTCGATCTTTATCTGGGGATGAAAATGCTGGGGTCGATCGCCGTCGTGATGCTCTCGATCGTGGTCTTTCGGGCGGTGAATACGTTATTCGGGTAGGCAGTCCGTGGGATAGGCTTCCAGCCTGTCGTCTTCTGCAAACAATGACAGGCTGGAAGTCTATCCTCCGATGAAATCCATTCCAGTCTTTGTACTACTCTGGGAGATACGCCCGTCGGAAGGGAGTCTGTTCGACCCGTCCGAGGTGGCCGGTGCCTTTGTCCGTTGTTATATCCAAGCTCGAACTCGAACGGCTGCGATCAAGTTAGTGAAGCAAGCTTTCCATACGGATGGTTTGAAGATTGTGGAACTGGAGTGGTGTGAGAATGAAGCGGAATGCGAATGGGAACACCCCGAAGATCAGACAGCTTCTGAACTGATTCAGGAAGCTCGCGATACTGGCGAAGTGGTGTACGCCGAATTCCATACTTGGGATCATGATGCCCCAGATGCCTGAGTTCGTATCAATGAAAACAGGACGGGCAAATGTGTCCGTCCCACGAGTGACCCTCCGACACTCAACCCTTGTCGCCTTTCGCTCCGCGAAAGGACGTTCTTTCGCGGAGCGAAAGACGACACTCAGGACTCGGCTATTCGTCGTCGTCGACTTCCTGCAACCAAGACTCGGCAGTTGAGTATTCCACGGTGAGCCGTGTTCCCTCCAGCACAGAGCCGCCGAGACCAATGAGAGGTGTTCGCACCGTACTGGCGTCTTGAACACACTTCACCACGATTTTTCTCGGGCGAAGAATCCGCATGGCTGAGTCGAAGAATGCCACATCAATGATCCCAATTCGGCAGGAAAATCGCCCACCAGAGAGTCCGCTGACTGATCGGAGCCATTCTGGGAGTTCTCGTCCCTCGGGGGCTTTGACCCATTCAATCTCGGATTCAACTGGTCGCCAGACATCCTCCGGAAAGACCGTGAATGGGGCACCGGTATCAATGATTCCATGATGCCAGGCAGTGGGCGTGGGGAACTTGAAGAGCGTCAGCAACCGCTCCGCTCTCAGCACTCGTAAGCCCGCGTGATCGATGACAACCGTCTGTTTCTCGGTCACGAGTTTGAGACGCACCCGGTCGTCATATTTCATCGCCAGCGACCCAGTAAACGGCCAACAAGTCGCCACCGTGGCCGGTCAGCTTG
Source organism: Planctomycetota bacterium (assembly GCA_043734065.1). Lineage (GTDB taxonomy): Bacteria > Planctomycetota > Planctomycetia > Planctomycetales > Planctomycetaceae > TH-plancto1. The sequence continues at coordinate 9,990 of JAYTFV010000727.1, read as the reverse complement.
GCAAACTCAGCACGAATCTTCGTTTCGGAATCTCCGACAACGACAACCTGTTTCTGATAGATGCCCACGTAGTGGCCAGCATGGGGTTCTAGTGATCCAGCATCAAGCTGATCAAAGATCCATGCCCAATCGGCAGCGAAACGCCGATCTTCATCCGTGAAGACATACTCGTTGACCGGGAGAGGCACGGCTGTGGACATGATGATCTTCCAGTCCCAATGCGAGGAGGCACGCGGGAGTCAAGCGGCTCCTTTAAAATGATACTGGAACACATCCGGGACGGGCAATCGGGAATCGGAATGGGGCGGCGCGAAGGGGCTTTCGCTGTTTGGCGGTATTCCGGGAATGCGAGTCGCGGAGCGACATCGCCTACGACACGCCCCCCCCTACAGCATCCCCACCTCGGCGTGCGACTCGTATTCGATGTCGTACTTCTTCATCTTCTTGTACAGCGTCGTGCGGTTGATCCCGAGCAGCCGCGCCGTCTCCTGGCGGTTCCAGCCGTTGGTCTCCAGGGCCTCAATGATGATCTGCCGCTCGGGATTCGCCAGAGCCGACTTCAGGTTCCCGCCGATCAGTCGGTTGACCGCTCCCGACATGTCGATCTGATCGCGACGCAGCGGCTCGGGGAGTTCCGAAGCTGTGATGTACTCACTCTTCGACAGGACCACCGCCCGTTCAACCACGTTGACCAACTCCCGCACGTTGCCCGGCCAGGAGTAGCGCTGCATCAGTTGCAGGGCGTCCTCGTCGAAGCCCTTGACCCGCTTGCCGTTCTGGTCGTTGAACTCTTGCAGGTAGTGCTCCAGCAGCAGCGGGATGTCGCCGATGCGTTCGCGGAGGGGCGGCTGGGTGATCGAGATCACGTTGATGCGGTAGAACAAGTCCTGGCGGAACTCGCCACGTTTGACCCGCTCCTCCAGGTGGTCGTTCGTGGCCAAGACCAGCCGCACATCGACCTTGTGCGTCTTCGAACCACCGACCGGCTCGAACTCGCGGTCTTGCAGCACTCGCAACAGCTTGACTTGCAGGCTCGGCGATGCGGTCCCGATTTCGTCGAGGAACAGCGTCCCGCCATCGGCTTGCAGGAACTTGCCGGGCTTGTCGTGCGTGGCTCCGGTGAACGCCCCGGCCACGTGCCCGAACAGCTCGCTCTCCAGCAGCGAATCCGGCAGCGCCCCGCAGGCGACCTCGATGAACGGCTTTTCGCGACGGCTGCTCAGTTGATGAATCGAGCGCGCCGTGATTGTCTTACCAGTCCCGTTCTCACCGAGAATCAGGACCGTGGTCCGGGTATCGGACACGCTTTCGATGAGGTCGAACATCTTGGCCATCTTGTAGTCGCGGCCAATGATGTGCGACAGGCCGAACTTCTCGTCCAGCTGCTTTTTGAGCTTCTTGTTCTCTTCGACCACTTTGCGTTGCCCGAGCGCCCGCTGGATCGAGAAGTTGAGTTCGTCATCGATGACCGGCTTGGTGAGGTAGTCGAAGGCCCCCAGGCGGATCGCCTCGACGGCACTTTCGATCGTGCCGTAGCCGGTCAACAGGATGATGGCGGTATCCGGCTTGGTCGGGACAGCCCACTCGAGGAGCTGGAAGCCGTCCTGATCGGGCAGGTTGACATCGCAGATGACGGCGTCGAAGTGGTAGTCCTTGATCCGCGCCATGGCCTCGCGGCAATTGACGGCGGTCTCGGTGCGGTGGCCGAGACTGCGGAGGTAGTCCGCCATGGCTTCGCAGATATGACGATCATCATCAACAACCAGCAGTGAACCGTGATAGGTCATGGGGGCCTCGTTGGCTTTTCGTGACAGACGTGTCATCCGCGTTCGGCGGATGCGGCGCACTGTCGGGCCAGCGGGTGACTGAAGAAGCGAATACCGGCTCGATGAGCCGCGCAATGCTCCCCCGTCAGCCACTGGGACCGGGCAGGTCACCAGGGATGATGGTCAACGCCACATGCTGCCGAATGGCCACATGGTGTCGCAGTCCTCACCACCCGAACATCCACGACCGGGTAAGAGGACTCTGCTGGGAGCAACGAGTTAAGGGGTCAAAAAACCTACGTCACAGGTGGCGAGGAGGCAACATGATTCTGTGGCGTTTTCGCGACCAGAGGGAACGATTGTACCGAACGGACGGGAATCCCCCGTAGGCGATGTCGCTCCGCGACTCGCATTTCGTCCGCCCGCAACGCACCCATGCTGGCATGACTGACTGCGAATGATGTCTGGCGGGCGGAATCTCGGTCGCGGAGCGACGTGAGCTACGTAGGCGATGACGCTCCGCGACTGGCGTTTCGTGGGACGGGCACATTTGCCCGTCCGTCCCGAGATGGGGCGTTGCGGCGGTCGGACGGGACTCGGCGGCCCATCGGGGCGGTTTTCGAAGGCTGGACATCGCGCGGGGACGGGCCAGTGGGCCCATCCCACTTCGTAGGCGATATGCACCCGCCACCAACACGCCGCACACGAAGCGTCCTCTTTCGGAAACATGAGGCATTGCGTCATCATCGGACCAGTACGCTCCATGACGATTCCCAATCGTTGCGCAAGGCAAAACGCTAAGCAATCATGACATCGCCTGCTCACAGACACTCTGGCACGGCATTTCCTTAACAGCCTCTCACCGCTGTGGACATTGCCAATCCTCCGGCACACGCCTTCTCAGAAGCGTGAGTTTCTAGCGGACCGATCAGTTGACAGAACATCCTCCCTCGGGATGGAGACACCGACTCATGAATCCGATTCCGATCATCGCCGCCAGCGCGGACACCGAGTTTTTTCACCAGGTCAGCCAGATCCTGGGGGAAGGCGTCACCCTCGACTGCGAAGCCACACTCGAAGAGGCCCGACGCTCCGTTGCCGAACACAAGCCGCCGCTCGGTATTCTCGATCTACGCCAGACCTACGACGGGGGCCACACCGCCGACCGCTGGATCGAAGAGTTCCAAGCCCGCTTCACCGACCTCAAGCTCATCATGCTGACAGCCGCCACCTGTCCTGAGATGCTCGAACGACGGGCCGCGTGTACTCCGCTGGTCCATCTCCGCATGCCGGTCACAGCCGACGAAATGGCCGAGGCGATCAAACGCTGCCTGCCTCAACCCACTGTGGCAACACCGACCGCCGCGATCGCACGACCCCGCGAGACATTCGGAATCAGCCCCCTCGAAGGCATGACCCGCAAGTTCGAAACCAACTCGCCCGCTCTGAAGAAGATGCTGGAAGATCTGGCGATCGCCGCCTCGCACAACGTCACGATCCTGCTCATCGGCGAAACCGGGTCGGGCAAGACGTTCCTCTCCAAGCTGATTCACGAGGCGTCCCCGCGCCGGGCCGAGCCGTTCCTGCATGTCGCTTGCGGAGCATTGCCGCGCGAGCTGATCGAAGGGGAACTCTTCGGACACATGAAGGGTTCGTTCACCAGCGCCCACGCCGACAAGGAAGGCAAGTTTGTGGCCGCCGGTCGCGGGACCGTGCTGCTCGACGAAATCGACGTGCTCGGGCTGGAGCAGCAGGTCAAGCTGTTGCGGGTCATCGAGACCGGCGAGTTCGAGCCGGTGGGGTCGAACCGCACGCTGCAGTCGCAGGCCCGGCTGGTCGTGGCCAGCAACCTCGACCTGCAACCGCTGGTCGAGCAATCGCGGTTCCGCCCCGACTTGTACTACCGCCTGAGCATGCTGAAGTTCGAGATCCCGCCACTGCGCCGCCGCAAGATCGACATCATCCCGCTGGCCAAAAAGTTCATCGTCCAGTTCACCGCCAAGCACGGCATCGCGGTCCACCGCATTGAGGACAGCCTCCTCGACGCGATCCTCAGGTATCCCTGGCCCGGCAACGTCCGCGAACTGGAGCACGTGATCCAGCGGGCGGTGATCTACTGCCGCGACGGAGTCCTCTCGGCAGAACACCTCCCCTCGCACATTCTCGCCTGCGAGGCCGGACCCTCGAACGACCCGTCCGTCACCATGCCCGGCCGACTCGTCTCGACCGATGTCACCCTCGGACGGCAAGTCGCCCTCAACGAGCGCGAGATCATCGAGCAGACCCTCTTCAAGAACAGCTTCAGCCGCACCAAGACCGCCCGCGATCTCGGCATCAGCCGCGTGACGCTCTACAACAAGATGCGGAAGTACGATTTATTAAAGGGGGATTGAACTCCGTCGACCGTTTAGCGGCGACGCGAAGTCTTCGAAGCGGAGCCTGGGTTTCGAGCGGAATGTAGCACGACGCTCCGCGTCGTGACGTACGACGCGGAGCGTCGTACCACATTCCTGGCACTCACTTCGGCGGGGCCGCCTGCGTCTCCCCCAGCAGCTTTACCAGCGTCGGCTCCATCGCCTCGGCCCAGAGGCGGTAGCCGGCTTCGCTCAGGTGCAGATTGTCGGGGGCCACTCCGGCCAGGAACTTGCCGTCCTGGTCGAGCAACTTTGGCCCGATGTCGAGGTATGTCACCCCGGCGTTCCCGTCGAGCTTGGCCAGTTCGGTATTGATTGCTCGAATCCGCATCCGGTGCCCGCCCAGCGGCTCCGCTCCCCGAGGCAGTACTCCCAGCAGCAGCACTCTGGTCTTGGGCGACTTCTTCCGAATTGTCGAACAGACGGCTGTGATCCCGGCGACGATCTCGGGGTCGGTGTTCTCGCGGACGTTATGTCCGGTGAGGTTGTTGGTTCCGATCAGGACCACGGCGACCTCGGGGGTGATGCCCTCGAACTCGCCGTTCTCGATCCGCCACAGGGCCTGCTGCGTGCGGTCCCAGCCGAACCCCATGTTGATGGCGTTGCGGGGGGTGTAGTATTCCTGCCAGACCTTGTCGCCGGCCTGCTTGTTGGGCGTCGGCGTGCCGCCCCACAGGTGGGTAATCGAATCGCCGACGAAGACCAGCTTGACCGGTTGCTCACGAATGGCTTGGCAGACCGCTTCGTGCCGTTCGGTCCAGTTGTAGAAGTCCGTCTCGCACGCCGGGGCCGGGAGGATGGCGGTATTGGGCAGCTCTTCGGCTCGCAGACTCGCGGTCAGGCTCAGGCATAACGCGGTGATCATCACGACGTGGCGCATCGGAAGTCCTTGTTCTTCGGAAGGCGGTCAGCCATGTGAGTGTATCGCGAGAGCGATCCGCTTCGCAAAGCCTCCGCGTCGCGGCTACACAGCTTAAGAATGGATATTGCGAGTGTCCTATCATCCCGGCAGGGATGCCAGACATTAGCCGGTGGTTGAGCGCAGCGACACCACCGGAACCCGGTCCCCCCCCCTGCTTTCGCATCCCGGAGGGATGCCAGAACTGCGGCTCGCGGTTGAGTGTTTCACGTCGTGAGGCGCCGGACGATCTCTGCCAGCCCTCTGGGATGGATTGAACTTGGCGACCTTGATCCGGTGGTGTCGCTGCGCTCAACCACCGGCTAATTTCTGTGACCCCGAGTGGGGTCGGGCGAATGCGCATTCAGAGCCCCGCACGGGTCGGGGGATGCGCAATACTGAGTCTTAAGCTGTGTAAACGGGGATTGTCATGTGACTTTTCCGCTTCGGCAAGATTGCCGGAGCCTGCCGGAGTTCTGGGAGTGAGTGTGCTGGATCGGCAAGAATTGACATGAGACGATGTGAGCGAGTCGTTCTGAATCACCCATTCCGTCGATGTGTTTCAGGCAGCGAAGTCCTCGACGACCCGTTCGGCGTCGTCAGGCGGTACGCTTCGATTATCCTATCGGCGATAATTGCCGGGCTTCTTCGGTGGGGCAACTTGCTCATGACGGTCACGACCTCTCCGACTTCTGAACCGGTCTCCCCGCGCGGCCCGGCGGCCCCTCATCCCCTGCGAACGATGGCGATCTGTCTGGCCTCGTTGTTGGCCGGGGCCGGGTTTGCGGTGTGGGTCGAGCGGCATGGCGATGTCCGGTTGGATGCCTACCTCGAAGCCCACACGACGCCAGTCACCGCCGAATATCCGGGGAGAGTCGGTTCGCTCACCAGGCACGAAGGCGACCGCATCACCATCGGCGATCCGCTATTGACCCTGACCGACAGCCAATTGCTCCATGAGATCACCACGCAGAAGGATGAGGTCGCCCAGGCCGAGGTCCACCTGCAACACTGTGTCGCTGATGCTGACCTCGACTTGCAGTGGCGGACCAATGAGATCGATCAGCGGATCGTCGACTACCAGCTGCGCTCGGCGGGGTTCCTCAAAGAGAAGTACGACTTCGAGCTGCAAAAGAGCATGCTGTCGGACATGCTGGCCAGCAATCAGACGGCGGCTCTCAAAGACGCCGACACGCTGTTCAAGGCGTTCGTCGTCGAGGGGGGCATGCCCGAGGTCGAGCGGATGACGGCTGCTCTCAAGCTCGAAACCGTGGTGAACGCGACCGATGTCTCGGCCGCCCAGGTCGATATCTGCGACCAGCAGTTAAAGCGTCTGGAAGGGATCAAGACCACTCTCCCCGCGACCGTGCGTCGCAAGGCCGGAGTCGACTCCGCCGAAGCCGCACTGGCCCGTTCGAAGTCGTTGCTGGAGCGGATCGAAAGTCGCCGCACCGAATTGACCGTCCCCTCGACCGCCGTCGGCAAGGTCGGCATTTACCGTGTGCAGGTGGGCGACCATGTGCTGCCAGGGCAGACGATTGTCGAGCTGCTCGACGATTCGCGGCGGAATCTGCGTGTGGAGGTTCCCTCCTCGCAGATCTCCGGCCTCGCCGTGGCCCAGGGAGTCGATGTCACGTTTCCCGGCGGAGCCAAACGCACGGGCCGCATCGATCGTATCGCCCCACAGGCACTCCCGACTGACAACAACTCCCACGGAGCCGACAGCCTGATCCTCGTCCATGTCGAGCAGACCGGCGAACTGTGGCCCGACCTGCCGATCGGCACGCGGGTGGAAGTGTCGCTGCGGTGAAACCACGCAGGCGATGTCGCTCCGCGACTTGCATTCTGTGGGACGAACGACTCCGATGCCGGGGTTCCTCATGTGAACGCCGGGCGTTCCCCTGGTAGCGTCTCAGTCGCGGAGCGACGTGAGCTACGGTCGGTAGCGTCTCACACGCCAAACTCCCGCCTGAGCTGTGCATACTCCGCTTGCACCTCCGGCATGGCCCCGGCCTTCGTGGCCATCAGCCCGCCGACGCGGTTCGCAAACTTCGCCCGGACGGCCAGCGGCTGGCCTTCCAGCGTCAGCATGATGAACGCCGCCGTGAACGCATCGCCCGACCCGACCGCGTCGACCACGGTCACGACCTCGCCCGGCAGGTCGACGACCTCGCTCCCCGAGGTCACGAAGCAGCCGTGCTCCGCCCGTGTGACGATCACCGTTCCGATGGGGTAACGCTGTCGGACCGCGTTCGCGAAGGCCAGCTCCGACTCCGCAGCCAGCCCCAACTCCGCAGCCACGATCGGCATCTCGTCCAGGTTCAGCTTGATGATCCCGGCCCGCTGGAACGAAAGATCGAGCGACGCGCGGTCATAGAAATGCTGCCGTAAATTCACATCGAACACCACCAGACCCCGCGTCCGCCGGATGAACTGCTGGATGGCGCCTCGCGAGACCGGCGACCGCTGGGCCAGCGTCCCGAAGCACACCGCAGCTGCCTTGTCGGCCAACTGGAGGAAGTCGGGCAGCGGGGCGAGGTAATCGAACGAAACGTTCTCCTGAATGATGTAGGTCGGGTGCCCCGGATCGCTGGTATCGACCAGCACCCGCCCGGTCCCATGCTCGGGGTCGTATTGCAAGTACGCGGTGTCGATCCCCTTCGAATCGAAATACGCAGCCAGTTCCGTACCCAGTTCATCCGTCCCGAACCGGCTAGCCAGCACCCCGTCCGCCCCGAGCTGGGCGGCGTGGTAGGCGATATTCGCCGTGGCCCCGCCGGGCTTGCGCGTGTCGCCAAAAATGTCCCACAAAGCTTCGCCGAGGCCGACAACGATGGGGGCGGAGGGGGAGGTGGACATGGGGCGTCATCTCTTTCCAGGACGGGGGCGCGACTCAGAACGCGGGCGAAACCAGAGATGCCACACGACTGCGGAATGGCCCAAAACCTTCGGGGCAACGCTCGCACAGCGTATCGAGATTCGTGTACTCGGCAATCAACAAGTACACACCCGTGCGAGGTTCGCTGGCTCCGTCAATCAGGCTGTGAAGTACTTGCTTGGGTTCTTTGATCTCCTCGGGAGCTCTTTGCCGCATGACCGTCATGTCGATGGCTTTCGAAATCGCCATCTCATCGGCCAGCATCCCGGCATCAAAGGACTTGACGGCGAGCCCCATCGCGCGGGGCAGTGAGTATTTCTGGTTGATCTGGGCTGCATCCAGCCCTTCTCGCCGCGCTGGCGATTTGTCCTGGTCGATCAGGAGAACGATCGCATCGAAATTCTCGATCTGCGCGTATCTCACCCAAGCCACAGCTCGATGTTCGTAGTTTCCAGCTTTGCCCGATCCCATCATGCGTGGCGGCAGGTCTTTCACGGGACGCCTCTCGAACTCGAGCGGGAAGGTGCCATGAGCTGCGAGTACGCGAGCGATCAGCCGCACAAGCGGCCCATTTCTCGGCTCGTTGTCGTCCAAATTGAGTTCGTGCTTGCCTTCAGAGACGACGAGAATCTTCATGACGCAGGCTGCACCTCACCCGCTGGTGTCACCGTGGGATCATCGACGTTCGCGGCAGTGACAGGCTGAATCAGGGCCTCGTCCCCTTCCATGGTCCAAATCTCGCCCAAACTAAAGAAATCCATCTGCTCTTGGACAGCCTTGCTTTCCGAAAGACGCCGAGTTTTCACCTCACCATTCGACTCTCGCACGCACACGGTCACTTCTTCGGGGGTGAACTCGTGCAGCACATACGGCGAGTGAGTCGTCATCAGCACCTGGGTGTGGGATTGTTCGGAGACCAGTTGCTTGAGGATGCGGATGATCTCCTTGAGCCGCCCCGGATGAATGCCGTTCTCGGGCTCTTCGATCAGGAGGACTCGCGGTGGTTCCGGGAGGTACAGCAATGTGAGGTATGCCAGAACAATCAGCAATCCGTCGGAAACCTGTGACGCTGGCACGAGTGTGGATTGTCCCTCAAATTCGAAATGAATGCCTTTCCCATCAGCCTTCTGGAGGACCGTGATTTGCGAGGGATCATCGACAGGAGATCGATACGCGGGTTCGGGGACGAGACGTATGGCTCGCACTTGAGGAAATATTGCCCGAAATCGGTCTTCCAGTTGCCCAAAACGGTGGCGATCAAATCCGAGGATGTCATCCAAGCAAAGAGCCAATCCAAACCCATTGTGATCCATGCGGAACTTGCGACTACTGTCGGGGGCCACTGGAAGTGAGAGAAAGCGTGGTTCCCATCGATGAAATGTGTAATTGGACAGGTACAAATGCACTTCTCTTGCCGCACAAATGGCGTCTTCCAGTTTGTCCTTAGCAACATAATGTTGAAATTGATCCACATTCATTGTGGATAAGTGGACCGCTGTTTGTCCGCCTATTTTTGTGAAGTCAATGTCAAACATCCCCGGACACATCGCGTATTCATGGCTGACCTGTGGATCTCGACCCTTATTGACGAATGCGCATTCAAACCCATAGTTCAGTTGTCTTGATTCTGAATCCTCTAACCGTACTGACAGGGAAATGTGCTCGGATGAGCCATGGGAGACTAGCTCTCGCCCTTGCCAACTGCCAAGGAATGCCGACGCGATCGGATGCTCCACGCTCCGGCACATTGCTGTAAGTGCCGCCAACACACTCGTCTTCCCCGAGTCATTCGGCCCGATCAGCACATGCACCGGCGTCAGGTCGAGCGTGACATCGCGCAGGGCCTTGTAGTTCTGGACTCGGAAGCGGGTGATCATGGACGGGGTCCGACGGGGGGTGACCTCTCCAGCATACACGTTGCGTGGGCCTCTCGCGACTTGGTACGCGCCATCGGAGTCGGAGTGTGTGCGTCTCAAACGGCGGTGCCTCGACCCCGAAGGGGTCACGCCCCGTAGCCCAGGGTTGCCCGCGCAG
>JAYTFV010000726.1:0-4236 GCA_043734065.1 Planctomycetota bacterium | reverse complement strand
TTCTTGTGTGTGCATCGCCATCGTCGGCGATTTCTCCGAAATCGCCGTGGCAACGTTCGCGACCCTGAACCGCATGTGAAATGCAGACCGACGACATCTTTTCTGAACTCGCTGTCAACCCGTGATTTGTCAGGTCTCCCGACGAATCGCGTTGAACCGGCGATTTCGGAGAAATCGCCGACAATCGGGACGCACACACCCGGTTCTTCTCACCGCTGTTCGTTGGGGGAACACGGGGACTGGTGGTACAACGGTCCGGGGAACCGGCGGCTAGCGCCGTGCCGCTCACAGAGTTGGCTACCCGGCTCCAGGCAGCGTGACCGCGAACGTTGTCCCTGCGGTCGTGGAACAGACCAGATCGATCCGTCCGCCGGCCTCCTTCAAGATATTACGGCAGACGAACAGCCCCAGGCCGGTGCCGGTCTCCTTGGTCGTGAAGTACGGCTGGAACAGCAGATCGTGCTGGGCGGCGGGAATGCCGGTGCCTTCGTCGCGGACGAGGATGCGGATGCCTTCGTCAGTCTTCTCCGTGGTGAGTTCGATCACCGCTCCCTCTTGAGTCGCGTCGAGGGCATTGAGGATCAGGTTCAGGAACACCTGCAACACGCGGTCGCGGACCATGCTCACCGGCGGCAGGTTGGTCCCGTACGAGGTCACGATCTTCTTCCCCTTCATCCGCTTGTAATACTTTGCGATGTTGAGCGCCGAATCGATCACCCCCTGCACATCGCACGTCGTCCGCGTGTTCGAGGCCGGGCGAGAGAAGTCGACCAACTCTCGCAAGATCCGCTGAATGCGGCGCAGCTGCTCGTCAACCAGGTTCAGCCGCTCGTGCATGTCGGCATCGAGTGGGCGGCGGTTGAGCAACTGGACGAGGTTACTGATGGCGGTCAGGGGGTTGCCGACCTCATGGGCGATTCCGGCGGCGAGGAGACCGAACGCCGCCTGCTTCTCATGCTGGACCAGGAGGGCTTGCGACTGTTGCAGCTCGTGGGTCCGGCGGGCGATGCGCTGTTCGAGGAGGGTCTGGTTCTGGGTCAGTTGGGTGTTCATCTCGAAGAGTTGTCGGCTGGCTCCCTTGAGCAGTGTGGCGAGGGCCGTACTCGCCCAGGCGACCCAGGCCATGAACACCAGTTGCAGGGCGACGGCCTGGAGATGGTCGCTGCTGCGTTCTTGTTGCGTGGAGGCCAGGACGAGGTAACTGATTGCATGCAGGCCCAGTGTGCTGAGCGTGACAAGCGGGGAATTGCGGAAGGCGCAGACGATCAGCGACAGGAAATAATAGAAGCGGAAGAGGCTGTCGAGTCCCTGGTCGAAGTGGCACAGGAGGCCGATGAACAGGGCCTCCATCACCGAGATGAACAGCGGCCAGCGTTCGAGGAACACCCGGCCCCGCGCACTCCACCACGTGTCGATCAGGGCGTACACGGCTCCCAAAGTGAGGATGCCGTTGAGTTCAGCGCGATGCAGCGGAGTGCCCAGAACATTGACCAGCAGATACCCGACGCACAGCCCGAACCAGTGAATCCGGACGGTGATCGTTTCGGCGGGGAGTTGCCAGCCGGGGTCGGCGGGGGGCCCGGGGGGACTTGTCCCGGACTTCAGTGGGGAAGAAGCGGGCAGGGCCGGGGCGTCGTCGTTTTGAACGGGGTTGAACACGGTGAGCTTTCGGAACGTCGGCGATCATGAGCAGTATCAACGTATCGAAGTTTAGCCGCGCCGACGTTTAGCCGCGCCGCGAAGTCTTCGAAGCGAAGCGCGGTCCGGCGATCGCTCCGCTTCGAAGACTTCGCGTCGTGGCTCCACGGCTCAACACTTCAACTTCATTCCGGTCCGCCGGTGCGGTACACTCCCGCTCAGACGACCCCCGGGCGGAGATGACAACCCCATGGCAGTGCGCGGACTACGCGGAGCAACCACCGTCGAGCAAAACGTGGCCGCCGAGATATTGGCCGCCACGCGGGAACTGCTGCAGGAACTGCTGTCGGCGAACGGGATCACGACCTATGAAGAGATCGTCTCAGCCGTCTTCACGACCACGCCGGATGTGAACGCCGTCTTCCCCGCCGAAGCCGCCCGCAGCCTGGGCATGAGTCAAGTCCCGCTGCTCTGTGCCAGCGAAATCGCCGTCCCCGGCAGCATGCCCCGCTGCATCCGCATCCTGCTGCACGTCAACACGGATCAGCCGCAATCGGCGATGAAGCACGTGTACCTGCGCGAGGCGAAGCGGCTGAGGCCGGATATGGTGAGTGCGCAGTAGGGCGGAATGAGTGAGGTGAGGGGCGGACGCTACTCTGTGAGTCTGGGTGACGCAACTACCGGATGTCAGAATCTGAAAACAGCCAAGTGGGGGAGTGGGCCGTGTCTGCTGCGAGCGATTCCGAATTTCCAGCAGACGCCGGTGCGGCACCGGTCAAGCCCGGCGCGCGGTATCAGTTCGATGTTTTTATCAGCCATTCCTCCATCGACAAAACCCTGGCGGATGCCGTCTGTCACACGCTGGAAGCGAATGGCTTGCGATGCTGGATCGCTCCGCGCGACATCGTGCCGGGGAGTGAATGGAGCGAGGGGATCTTTCAGGGGATCGACTCCTCCCGGACATTCGTGTTGGTGTTCACCAACCATGCCAACGAGTCCAAACACGTCCTCCGGGAGGTCGGAAGGGCGTTCTCCAAAAACCTGGTCGTGATTCCCTTTCGCGTCGAGGACATCCAGCCGAGTCGCGGTCTGGAGTATTGGATCAGCCAGTCCCACTGGCTGGATGCGATGACCCCGCCGTTCCAGCAACACCTGGAACGACTGGTTCAGGTCGTCCGCAAGAATGTCGGTCCGCCGCCCCCCGCAACACACCCCGAGCCGGAAGCGCCCGTGCCCGCGGAACGGACGCCCACGTCCGTTCCGCCCGGACCTGGGGGGCCAGGCGCCCCAACGCTTCCGGCACAGTCCAAGCCAGTTCCCCAGCCGCCCGCTCGCCAGCGCCCACCGGCCTCGACCCCGCCACCGCGAGCTGTGCGAGAGGAGATGAGACCAGTGGCCTCCCCGGTCAAGACCCCTGGCCCGCCTCTCCCCACGGGAGAGGGGTTGGGGGTGAGGGTCAAGCGTCAAGACGACTCCCGCAACCGCCCTCAGAACGGAAGCGACTCCACGAAAGCGTCTCAGCCGAAGTCCGCGTCGCCACCCCAGCCGCCCGCTCGTGGCCCTCTGCCAGTCTCAATCCCCCCCTGGGCCTTGTGGGTGGTCGGCGCAGCGCTGCTGTTGGGGATCGCACTGTTCTGCACGATTATGATCAGTGCCATCATCTCGCCTCCAGCGCCCGGCGGACATGAGTCTGCCGAGTCCCCTGCGCGTCCGCCTGCGCCCCCCGCCGAGTCCCTCACCGGCACCCAAGCTGGCGACACGCGAGAGATCGCGCTCCCCGGCGAGGTCAAGCTCAAGCTGATCTGGTGCCTGCCGGGGACTTTCACGATGGGCACGCCGGGGGCCACCGATCTCGAAGCTCCGGTGCAGGTCACGCTGACGAAGGGGTACTGGCTGGGCCAGACGGAAGTGACGCAGGCCCAGTGGACTGCCGTGATGGGGGCCGCATCCAAGCCGTGGTCAGGGAAAACGTACGTCAAGGAGGGGCCGAACTTCCCTGCGTCGTACATCAGCCACGGCGTGAATCCGGATGGGACGATCGAGGCGGACAGCGCTACCGCCTTCTGCGAGAAGCTGACCGAGATCGAGCGGAAAGCCGGGCGTCTGCCGACGGGTTGGAAGTACGCACTCCCGACCGAAGCACAATGGGAGTACGCCTGCCGCGCGGGCACCAAGACGGCTTATAGCTTCGGGGACGATGATGCCAAGCTGGGCGAGTATGCCTGGTTCGACAAGAATGCGTACGCCGTTGGCGAGAAGTACGCGCACGCGGTGGGGACGAAGAAGCCGAACCCGTGGGGGCTGTCAGACATGCACGGGAACTTGTACGAGTGGTGCCGGGATGGGTTCGCGGACAAGCTGGCCGGAGGGACCGATCCATTGAACGTCAGTACAGTAGATCGTCGTGTCTTGCGCGGGGGCTCGTGGGTCAGCAACGCCACGTACTCCCGCTCCGCCTACCGGTACAGGAGCTCGCCCGTCGTCCGGGACGTCAACGCGGGGTTCCGTGTATCGAGGACTCAATAACCATCTCCCCTTTGTCCCTCTTACCCTCTGCCCTTCTTCCTCTTTTCCTTTTTCCTTTCCCCACGACGAGCG
>JAYTFV010000725.1:0-3245 GCA_043734065.1 Planctomycetota bacterium | reverse complement strand
GCCGCACGGACATGGCGTTCCTGATTGTCGGGGACGGGGCGCGGCGAGAGGAACTCGAACGGATGGCGAAGGAGGCGGGCGTCAGCGATCAAGTCCTCTTCACCGGGCGGATGTCGCGCGACCAGATGCCGACCGTTCTGGCGAGTTCAGATGTTTGCCTGGTTCATCTGCGCAAGACCGAACTCTTCGAGACCGTGGTGCCCTCGAAGATCTTCGAGACAATGGCGATGGGTCGCCCGATCATCATGGGTGTGCGGGGCGAGTCGCGGGCGATCGTGCAGGCTGCCGGAGCGGCGATCGACATGGAGCCGGAGTCAGAGAGCGACCTCGTCGAGGCCCTCGTGCGACTGGCCGACGATCCGGTGTATCGCGAGTCACTGTCGCAATCCGCACGGGCGTATGTCCTCGAACACTACGACCGCAACCGGCAAGCCGCGAAAATGCTCGATGTTCTCTTGGGGTTGGCCACAGTGTCGGCGATTTCTCCGAAATCGCTGGAGTGACGCGCGCCCCTTCGATCGACTGGCGAATTGGGATCGAACTCTCTTCGACTCTGAGCCATTCGAACGTCATTTCTGTCTGCCATGCCGAACCAGCGATTTCGGAGAAATCGCCGACAATAGCCGACCTCCCACACCCCTACCCAACGTACTCCTCATGACCACACCCAACGACGGCCAACAAGCTACCCCCTTCCAATTCCGCCAAGCGGGCTCGCGCGGGTCCGCAGCTCCCTACCTGCACCCCGCCGCGGAGGCTCTCTTTCCGGCGATCCAACCGGGGATGCGAGTCCTGGATGTGGGGTGCGGCAACGGGTACTGGGCGGGATGGTTCGTGGAGCGCGGGTGCCAGGTGGTCGGCCTCGATCCGTCTCCGTCGGGGATTCGGGTCGCTCGCGAGGCGGTGCCGCCCGCCCGGTTCGAGGAGGCGGTCGTGACGACGGACTCGCTGGCTCAACTCGGCGAAGAGCCGTTCGACCTAGTCGTCAGCTTCGAAGTGGTGGAGCATGTCTACTCGCCGAAGACTTGGGCGCAGGGGTGCTTTTCCGCACTGAAGCCCGGCGGCACGCTGGTCTGTTCGACACCGTACCACGGGTATCTCAAGAACCTCGCGATCGCTGTGGCTGGCAAATGGGACCACCATCATCAGCCGCTGAACGAAGGGGGACACATCAAGTTCTGGAGCGTCCCCTCACTCCGTCGGCAACTCGAAGAGGTCGGGTTCCGAGACATTCGGTTCCGAGGGGCCGGGCGGTGTCCGGGGCTGTGGAAGTCGATGGTGCTGGCCGCGAGACGACCTTGATTGTCGGCGATTTCTCCGAAATCGCCGGAGCGACACTCGCGTCGTGGGTCGACTTGCGAATGGGGAACGCACTCACTTCAATTCAGTGCCATTCGAACGACACTACCGAATGCCACGCCACACCAGCGATTTCGGAGAAATCGCCGACAATACTCGTCGACTCACATGTCATCCATGACCATCCCCCACACATCCCGGCTGGCCCGCTGGTATCACCTGCTCCAGCATCACCGCGCGGATCAGTTGTGGTTGCGTGCCAAGAAGCTGGTCGTGGCCAAGTTCTGGTTGCCGTCACTCTCGAAGGCGGAAGAGGGACTCGCAGCCTCTGCCAGGGTTCGCGATGACCTCTCCGCACTGAGGACACTCGGCTCGCGTCGCGCGGCTCGCGTGCCACAGTCCCCGACCGACCTGACCGTTCCTGAGTTCACCTTCCTCGGCGAGTCGCGGGCGTTCTCTTGGCCGATCGATTGGCGGTGTGCATCGGTCGCGTCGGTGTCGCAGTTGTGGCGGTTTCAACTGCATTATCAGGATGCCCTCTGGCCGCTGGCTAACGACAACTTTGAGCTGCTGTGGAAGCATGTCGCCGATTGGGCCGCTGCACATGAGCGTCCGACGCGGGCTGCGGTTCAGGACGGCTGGCACCCGTTCTGCCTCTCGCGGCGGCTGGCGAATTGGCTTCAGTGGTGGGCGCTCAGTCCGCCTCCCGAATCGGCGCGAGAGGCGATCCTGCGCAGTGCCGCGCGTCAGGCGGCGTTTCTCGCGGACCATCTCGAACGGGACTTGCGCGGGAATCATCTGCTGTTCAATCTGTGGGCGATGGGACTGGCCGTGGCGTTCTTTCAGGGGCCGCTCGGCGAGCGTTGCCTGGCCCTCATCGACGCTTATCTTCCCGAGCAAATCGAAGAGCAGCTCACCGAACATGGCGAGCATTTTGAGCGGGCGACAGCCTATCATATCGAAGTAGCCGAACTGTTTCTCGACTTCCGCGAGGTGCTGCGTCCGTTCCGCGCGCGGCTCTCGGCTCAGTGCGGATCGATCGCTGCGCGGATGACCGATCTTGTGGCGGGCTTCTCCCACCCCGATGGGGATCCCCCGCTGTTCGGGGACTCGACATTTCAGGTGCGGCCGATTCTGGATGACCTCAAGCGGACGCTGGGAAACGCACTCGACTCCCCGTCTTCACGGCACGCCAAGGCGCGCATCGTCGGCGACTACTGGGTCTGGCGACACGATGATGATTGTCTGATCTTCGACATGGGGCCGGTCGGAGCGGATGAACTCCCCGCTCATGCCCACTGCGACTTACTCGGGTTCGAGGCGAGTCGTGGTGGGCACAAGCTGTTCGTCGATTCGGGCGTGTCGAGCTATGACGATGATGAGGTCCGCCGGTACTGTCGGTCGACAGCGGCGCACAACACTCTGGAGATTGACGGGATTAGCCAATGCGATGTGTGGGGCCAGTTTCGGATGGGCTATCGCGGGCACGCACTGCATCTGGATGACGGGCACCAGGGTGGCAACTGGTGGTGCCAGGCGAGCCACGATGCGTACCGGCGGATCGGCGTCCCGGTCGTGGCGCGGCACTTCGAGTGTCGCGAGGACGGGACGTGGGCCTGCATGGATGTGCTGTGGGGGAGCGGAGTTCACGAGTTGGTGTCGCGGTTGCATCTGCATCCGGAGGTGCGGGTGATCGAACTGACCTCACCCGAGGTGGTGCTGCAAGTGGGCGACCAGCGGGTGAGGATCGTGTTCGAGGGAGCCGATGGGGTACTGTCCACGACCTCGGGCAGGTACTGTCCGGAGTTCGGGCGCGTGCTGCCGATCACCGTGCTGGAGTTTCGCCGCAAGACAAAGGTGCCCGCTGTCGCGAAGTGGACCTTGTCGGCGATTTCTCCGAAATCGCCGGATTGACGCCCGCCATGCCGGTTGACTTTCGGAGTCCG
>JAYTFV010000724.1:0-2572 GCA_043734065.1 Planctomycetota bacterium | reverse complement strand
GCATCGGCCTGGGCGCGGGCGGCCTCGGGATAGCCCATCTTGGCGTACAGGTACGCGATCTCACGGAACTGAATTTGCCTCGCCCCGTACCCGGCCAGGTGCATGTTGAGGAACTGCCGGATGTGGCCGAACGGCTGTTGCGTGCGCTGTTCTTCGCGCTTGAGACGCTTGGCCCGCTGGCCGTCGACCTGTTGCATGAGGCGCAGATAGAACGCATCGCGCCGCCGCGCCACGACCGGCAACAGCGAGGTGAGCGTCACCGACGAATCATGCACTCCTGGTCCCGACCCGCTGATCGACGAGGCCATCAGCATCGTCCCGCACAAGGCCGCCGCCGCATCGAACAGCCGCTCCGCGCGCGGGGTGCGGGACTTCGGATCATCGATCCAAGTCAGCAGCGCATCGAGGATGATGCGCCGCAGCACCACCCGGCGGTAGTGCCCCTTGGTGTCGATGCGGTGGGGATCCCACTCCCCGAACATGTAGTTCGTTCGCTTGTTGACCGGATGCAAATGGTCATGCGATCGCATGTCGATCGCCAGCTCTTCCATCTGCTCGAGGTCGAAGTGGGCTTCGAGCAGCAAGTCCTTCGGAGCCTGTTTCAGGAACTCCATCGTCGACGAGATCAAGTCGTGATACGGCCCGACCGCTGCGCCGACGCCCTCCATATAGATGGGGAGCGGACGGAACCGCTCGTGGCTGTAGATCTCCAGCCGCAGCCCGCTTTCGAGGACGGGGATCGGACGGTAGCCGACGAAGTCGTTGACCGTTTTGAGGGCGTCTTGAACGATCCGCTCATCCTCGTCCCAGGGAGCCCCCTGAGCGAGAACCGCCTCAAAGAACACGCCGATCAGGAGCGGTTGCTCGAAGTCGAGGGGCTGGAGGTGGAACAGCAGGTCGGCCTGATGCTCGCGATAGGCGGTCAGCAGCGAGTTCAGCGTGAGCGGGATGACCAGCCGGGCCTGCTGCACGTCTTGGAATACGGATGTGGTTCCCTGCACCTTTTCCAGTTCGGCGGTGAGCAAGGTCGCCAAAGCGACCACCGGTGCTGCGCGATCGAGCTTGACCCAGATGCGGTTGAGATTCGCGAGAAAGCGGGGATCGCGGCGACCTCCGGAAAAATTGAGGTACGCCAAAATCTCGCGAATCGCCACGAAATCGTCAGCATCCAGCTTCGTCGAGGACGGCGGGTTCTTCCGTGAGGCCATGAAGGAGGGACTTTCCCGAGCAGCGGATGCGGTGTGAGCCAGTCGTCAACCGCCGCGCGGCGCGAAACGGTCAGTGTGACTGTTCTCGCATTGTGATGGGTCGGGGATACGGGCGTAAAGGGAGTGGTTGAATGTAGCACGACGCTCCGCGTCGTGACTCACGACGCGGAGCGTCGTGCTACATTCCCAAAATCTCATCCGTGATCCGCTGCACCTGCCCCTGACGATCGACACAGGCCAACACGCTGTGGCCCTTGGCGACCTGCACGCCATCGCGAAAGACCTCGTACTCATGTTCCAGCTTGGCCGGGGTCTGACGAGAGATCCGCGTGCGAATTGTCAGTTCATCGTCAAACCGCGATGGCACCTTGTAGTGGCATTCAATCTTCACCACCACCAGAAAATATCCCCGCTCTTCCATGACGCGGTAGTTGCCTCCCTGAGCTCGAAACAGTTCGGTCCGTCCCATTTCGAAGAAGTTGAAATAGTTGGCGTGGTGCAGATAGCCCATCGCATCGGTCTCGCAATACCGGACGCGAACCTGGATTTCGTGAGAGTCGATCGGCATTAGGAGGGGCACCAGAAACAGGAAACTGTGGATCACGATGCCAATCATCGCGGGCGACACAGAAAGCGGCAACCGATCGAGTGGTTCCCATGCGTCCAGTGTGTGTACTCCGCACCCTTGATCCGAACGCTCGTCCCGGTCAGAGTGGACTCATTCATCCGCAGTGTCTTTCATGAGGATTCCTCCCGATGCGGTTCGCGAGTGCCGGAAATCAGACTCACAACACGCGGCAGGCCGTGCGTGAGGCTGTGGCGTCCCTTGAAAAGCAGTTGGCCGGGCAGGCTCCCGATCTGGCCTTTGTGTTCGTCTCCCCGCATCACGTGACCGATCCGGGTGTCGGACGCATACTGTTTGACGCGATCAAGTCGCGCGTGTTGGTCGGCTGTACCGCCGAATCGGTGACGGCCAATGGGCACGAGTACGAGAACGGGCCTTCGATCGCCGTCTGGGCGGCGTCGCTGCCGGGCTGTGGCGTCGATGCGTTTCACATCGCGTTCGAGCGGACGCTGGATGGGCTGTTGGCGACGGGGGCACCCTCGGCAGAGGTCGTCGCCTCGGCACCGCGCGCGGCGTTTCTGCTGGGCGATCCGTTCTCCTGCTCCGTCGATTCTCTGCTGGCTCACTTTGCCACGGAGTTCCCGGGGCTCCCCGTGATGGGAGGGATGGCCAGCGGGGCCAGCGCTCCGGGAGAGAACCGGCTGTTCCTCAATGACAATGAGTACGATCACGGGGCCGCCGGGGTCGTGATCGGCGGACCGGTCTCGATCCGCTCGGTCGTCTCGCAAGGCTGCCGCCC
>JAYTFV010000723.1:0-6441 GCA_043734065.1 Planctomycetota bacterium | reverse complement strand
CCCAGGCTCACCCAGAGCCCAGCCTTTCAATCCCCCCATACCCCGCGCCGCCATTTTCCCCCGGCCCGCGCCACCGTTTTCAACCGGGCTCAACAACGTGGAAGTCCCTGCGCCGGGTGCCACTGTCGAGAGGGGCCCGGCATCCGAATGAAGGGTGATTGGTGGGTGCCACTGGCGGTCGCTTTGGGCCGCCAGTGCGTTCGACGCTCAACGTGTTCAACAGACTCTCCCGACTCAATTGGCCACCTCAATCGAAGAACTCCGGCGGCAGGCCGTGAATCGTCGGCAAGTCGGGATCGACCAGCAGCGTCTCCGAGGCATACCAGCGGGCACTCGACCACTTCCAATGGGCCACATCATCGACCAACCCTCGACGAATCGGGTTTCGGTGGATGTATTCAATGGCTGCCAGCACGGCCTTCTGGCTGGAAAGATTGCGGTCATAGCCCGGCCCTCTTGCCAGTACCGAAAGGCAGTCTTGCCCGGTCGTTCTTGGATCGTGAGTCGGTTCACAAGATCACTGCCGGAAGCCATGAGTCGGTTCTTGATCTTGACCGAATACGGCTGCTTGATGGCCGAGAGCAAGTTGTCGATCTCGACGATGGCTGTGGTGGGAAAGACTAATAAATGCACATGCTCGGGCATCAGCACAAAGGCCACCAGCCGAAAGTTCCAACGTGTGATCGCCTTGTCAATCGACCGGCAGAGCACCTCTCGCCAGACATCGTTGGTGAGCAACGGCATCCGCCGATAACACGAAAACGTCAACTCGTGCAGGTCTCCCGGCTCGTGAAAATGACGAATGGATTTGCGATGTCCGATCATGGTCCGGTGATGATATCGCGTCAGCACTGGCGGTCCAGAGCGACCGCCAGTGGCACCCGAAATCACCCCTCATTCGGCAAGTGGAGGCTCCCTTGATAGTGCCACCCCGCCGTGGAGCGGGGCGACTGAGTCTCGGTCGGCGACCTGAATCCGGGCGAGGCGATGCAGAGCCTGCATGGCCCAGTGCAGTTCGAACTGTCCACCCCTTGAGCGGACGCCGACCGAGGATAAAAACACTCCCTTTCCGGGCACGGCACGCTGGCTCTACCTCGCGCGGTGGCTGGCTGGTAGAGTGCGGAAGATTGCGGCCTGTTTCCGTGCAGCTTTCTCCCGCGCGAGGGGAGCTGGAACCCAGGTCGCAGAAGTCTGACGACTCTCGCTACGGCAAGGTGACACACTGACCGTAACTCCTTATTTCCTGTCCTTTGGATTCTGCAAATCCGAGTTGACAACTCAACAGATGCAGAATAGGCTCCTCTTTGTCCTGTTTCCATGAGACTCTCTCTTCACACGGACTACGCACTGCGTTTCCTGATGTACCTCGGCACTCGGCCGGGGCGGGCGACCATTGCGGATGTTGCGGGATTCTTCGACATCTCCAAGGACCATCTGGCCAAGGTGGCCCAGCGGATGGTGCAGTTGGGGTACGTCCGCAGCGTGCGAGGGATCAACGGCGGCATCAATCTGGCGCGGCCGCTGGACTCGATCACGGTGGGCGAGGTCATTCGCGATTTCGAGGGGGCCATGCACTACCTCGAATGCGTGGGGGCCACGACCCAGGTGTGCGTGATCCAGCCGGGGTGTGAACTCAAGAGAGTCTTCGCGGAGGCAGAACGCCTGCAATGGGAGTACCTCGACTCGGTGAAGCTGTCCAGTGTGGTCCGCCCGGGTCTGGATCTCGTGCAGTTGAAAACGGCCGCACCGACGCCTTCGTGAATGCTCGAAGGACCGGGGCGGTGTCCTTGGTCTGGGGAGTTCATGATGAAGCGTCGAATGGCTTGGGCCCTGTTGCCCGTTGTCTTGATCGGTGCGGTCGTCGCTCAATCGCGAAGTGCCGACAAACCGGCGAAGGTCGACCCCGCTGCGGTCGAACGTGCACGCAAGCAAGTTCGCATGCTCGACGACCTGTACAAGACAGCTGTGGTGCTAATTACGGAGCACTACGTTCACAAGGAAGATGATGTGGCGGCGGGTACGGCGGCGCGGTTGCTGTTCAAGGCCATGAAGGACAAAGGCTGGCACGAGGCCCGGCTGATCGACGCCACCGGCCAGCCGTACGAAGAGAAGAACGCCCCCGCCGACGAGTTCGAGAAGTCGGCCATCGCGCAGATCAAAGCCGGTAAGACGTTCGTCGACAGGGTGATTGAGAAGGACGGCAAGCCCTACCTGCGGGCGTTGACCCCCGTTCCGGTCGTGATGGACAAGTGCATCATGTGTCACGCCCACTACAAGAACGCCGAGAAGGGCCAGGCCATCGGGGCCGTCGGGTACATCGTGCCGATTGAGTAGCCCGACTGTTGAGTCGCGATGCGAAGTCTTCCCTCGGTCCCAAGCTCCGCTTGGGACTGCATATCCTCGAAGCTCCGCTTCGCCCGCGTGCCAACCCGCGTTCTCCCCAGCCAGAAGCCGCTGAAGCATTCGGAGTCGAGGATACCCCCAGCGCAAGTGGCGATCCACCGATGTCCGTGCGGTGCCTGGCACGCGACGAAGCAGAGCTTCGGGGATATTCCGTCCCAAGCAGAGCTTGGGACGGAGGGTAAATAGTGCCTCACCGCAAGCAGAACCGGTAGTACGCCTCCGTCGCCAGTTCGAGTTCGTCGATCGGAAGCCACTCGTCCTTCGTGTGGGCTTGCAGGATCGACCCTGGTCCGAAAACCACAGCGGGCACGCCGTGGTGCGCGATCGTCGAAGCGTGTGTCCCGTACGGCACGCCGATCTTGGAGTGCGGCCCGGCGATGGGGGCCACCACGGACAGCAGTTCGTCCGCCAGCGGGCCGTTGGCGTCGTCGTTGAGAGCGCGGCTGATGATCCACGGAGGCTGCATCTCGAACTCGAAGTCGACGCGCGGCTTGAGCCAGTCTTCGAGCTGCTTCATCACGAGAGAAGAATTTTCGCCGGGGATACAGCGGCGGTCGATCTCGATCTCGCAGCGATCGGGGACGACGTTGACGCTCTGGCCGCCGGTGATGCGACCGATGCTCAGCGTGGACGGCCCGCACAGGCGGTGCGGCGGTTGCAGGGTGCGGACGACCTCGGCGTACTCTTCCAGTTCCTTGACGATGCGGGCCATGCGGTAGATGGCGTTGATGCCGTTGCGAGGCTCGGAGCTGTGACAGGCCCGCCCGTGGGTGACGATCCGCCAGCGAGTGGCCCCGCGATGGGCGACGACGGCATCGAGGTTGGTCGGCTCGGCGATGATCGCCACATCGGGTTTGCGGCGGAGCAGGTTCGTGTCGCCCGTCCGCCAACTCTCACAGAACGCCGCGATGCCGATCTGGGTATGCTCCTCGTCACAGGCACACGATACGACGACGTTGGCCGCTCCGGTCGGTTGCTCCTTCACGAGCCGGGCAAACGCGGTGAGCATGGCGGCCATGCCCCCCTTGATGTCGCACGACCCGCGACCGTAAATCTTGCCGTCCGCGATCGTCGGTGTGTACGGAGGGATCGTCATGCCATCGACCGGGACGGTGTCCTGATGCGCATCGAGCAGGACAGTCCGCGTGGCCCCCGGACTCTCGAAGCAGGCGATCACGTTGGCCCGCCCCGGTGCGATCTCCCGCCGCTCATACTTCACGCCGAGTTCGCGGAAGTGCCCCTCTAAATAGTCAGACATCCGCCCTTCGAGGAACTCGGGTCCGGAGACATCGCGGCCCATCGGGTTCTGACTGGGGATGGAGATCAGTTGCTGGAGGAGTGCGAGTGGCATGGGGAGTGAGGGTTGAATCAAGCCCACCGGTGGCAACCGGTGGGTTTCGGACGAGAAACATCAAATGGCGACACGGAGTCCTCACGGCTTGGTCGCCTTTGGCTCCGGTTTCGCGACGGCCTTCGGCTCCACGGTCAGTTCTGCACCCGGTCCATCCTGCGGGTAGATCAAAATCCGGTCGTGACACAGCAGCACCAGATCCGGGCGATTGTCGCCGGTCACGTCGGCGATGAGGGCTTCGCGGGGTTGGGTGCCGGTGCGGCCAGCGCCCTGGAACGACTTCTCTTCGAAGACCTTGAAGTTCAGGCCGGGCAGGAGTCCCTGCTCCGCCCGGAAGGCCACGATCTCGACGAGGTGGGCGTTTGTGTCGATGACACAGATCTCCGGGTGGCCGTCGTGGTTCACGTCCCCGGCGACGAGGTCCATCAGGAACACCTCCTTGCGCGGCGATTCATATGTCGCGATCTCCTTCAACTCCGGGTCCGACTGTCCCGCATACAGCACCGCAAACTTCGTCCCGCCATTCAGAATCAGATCGGCCCGCCCGTCCCCGTTGAGATCCCCCACCGACGCCGACTTGAACGGGAACCGCCCCAGGTCCAGCGTCTTCCACGGCTTGAACTCCCCCTTCTCATTCGCAAACACCCTCAGCTTGGCCGCGCCGGTGTCGATCATCACCAGATCGTCGCCCGGCTTGCCGTCGAGATCGAGAACTGCCGAACCGGCAACCTTGGCCGTGCTGTCATCGGCGTTGAACTGCTCGACCACCTGCCAGCGGCCCAGTTCATCCAGCCGGACGCTGCGGACAAAGTTCCCCTGCGAGACGAGCAGTGCTGGCTGCTCCAGCCGCGCGAACGTCACCGCTCCGACCGCCACATCGCCCAGCGGAACGCCGCCCGTGGCCGCAGCCGCTGGCAACCCCTTCTCATCGGCCAGAATCGCCTGCGGAGGTTTTCCGTTGAGGAAGAACAGATAGTCGGGTCGACCATCCAGGTTCACATCGGTCATCACCAAGCGTTCCGGAGCTGCGTTGAGCTTGATTTCAACCGGCTTGTGGGCATCGGATGCGAACACCCACGCACCCGTCGCGTCCCGCTTTCCAATCGCCAGCAAGGTCTTTCTCTCCGACCCGCGACCGCTGCTTTCGACGACGGCTGCGATTTCGACGGCCCCATCTTTGTCGAGGTCGATCACGTCGAATGTCTTGACATTGCCGTCAATCGGGAGCGACTCGGGGAAGGTGAGCTTGCCCTCTTCGAAGCGGCTGATGCCGAGGCTGTTTTCTTTGGGGCTGAGGACGATCACTTCGGCCTTGGAGTCTCCGTTCACGTCCGCGACGCGAATCTGCGTGGCACCGAGGAAACTGGGGTAGTCGGTACCCAGATCGAGGCCGCTCTTGGCCTTCTGGTGAAAGACCACGACGCTCGCCCGCTCGGGATTGGCTACAATGACCTCCACGAGATGGTCGCCATCAAGGTCGCCCAGCGCCAGTTCTCCCGCGTCCGATCCGCCGCCAATGCCGTACTGAATCAGCTTGGCCCCCAGTTCCCCTTCCGTCGCCCGCCGCACCTGCATCACGCGAACGCGGTTCGTCTGGCCATCGATCACGATGACCTCGGACCCCGGCTTCCCGTCGAGGTCGAACAGCGTCACCCCGCGCGGGTTCTGGATCGCATCGAACCGCAGCTCCGGCCCCAGCTGACCGAGCGGGTTTTGCAACCGGGCACAGATGAACCGCTCGTCCTTTTCATTGGCCGTGTAGAACAGATCGTTGCGACCGTCGCCGTCGAGATCCTGGATCATCGCCAGCCCGAGTTCTTCGGCGGTGTTTCGCAGCAGCAGCGGAGCGGCCAAAGTGCCGTCCGCCTGTTGCAGCAGCAAGAACGTGTTGCGTTTGCCGAGGACGATCAGGTCTTGCAGCGTGTCATGATTCAAGTCGCCAATCACCAGGCTCCACGGCTTGGCATCGACATCGGCCAGACGGATTTCCTTCTTATTGGTCCACTCGCCCTTCGCCCCTTGCAGCTGGATCACCAGCCGGTCCGGCGTGCCAAAGTAGGCCAGATCGGAGCGGCCATCGGCGTTCAGATCTCCCGCGCAGAGTGCGACGACCGGGCGATCAACCGGCAGCTTCTTAAGGTCCAGCCGCCAGTGATCGGCCACCTGATTCGCGGTCAGGTCGTTCTTGTCGGCAGCTTTGGCGGCCTCGGGCTTGGCCCTCTGGAGCAGCAGGTCGATGCGGCTGTGCCCGTTGTCGACAATGGCCAGGTCTTGCAACATGTCATGGTTAAAGTCACCCGTGACGACCGAGTGGGCACGGCCATCGACCTTGGTGATCTCAACCGGGAGAAACCCGTAATAGCCAGCCAGCGGGTAGCCGTCGTCGTCCTGGGCGGAGGCTGAAGTCTGGAAGCCGAATCCCATCAGCCCCGAGATGGCGATGAGAAACGCTGACAACCGGCCAACCCGGGCCATTGTGGAAGAAACGCTCATGCAAACCTCAACCTGTTGATACAGCGGAGTCACTCCCAGTCCGCCCGAATTCGTCGGGCTTCTGGGACAGTTTGGAGTGTAACTCGTCGGGTGCAGCGATGCGAATGGCGATCAGAAACCGTCCCCTGAGAGGTGTTGTCTGTTCCTCATCCCGAAGGGAATTCAGCTCATAGCCGGTGGTTGAGCGAAGCGAC
>JAYTFV010000722.1:0-9512 GCA_043734065.1 Planctomycetota bacterium | reverse complement strand
GGAACTCGGAGGCCCACCAAATCCCCAAGGCCCAACGGGCCGTGACTCGACTCCGCCGACAATTCGAAGGGCAACCCTCATTGTCCAACGTCCTCGTCCCTCTCTTCAGCACCCAGCGTCTGGGATGGAACGGGTGACGGCCCGTTGGGCCTTGAATCGGTGAGGGGGCCGAGTGTTCCCAGGGCTGTCGCCCTGGGCTATCGAGTCAGGCCCCTTTGGGGCGAAAAGAGATGGCTGCGGTTGTCTCTGCGTAGAATGGCGACTGCACTCCTTCCGAAGTCTGTCCCCTGTGGGCGGACGCTGGTTCCGGCAGCCCGCGTTCTGGCGAACGCAGCTACCTCACTCCCGACCGGTGAAAGGGATGACTTCCACGAACGCCCCCCGAACCCATTGGTTCGGTCCGGCGGGAATGACCAGCAGGGCGTTCGACGAGGCCGTTGACTTCAGATCGAACGACCCCTTCCAATCGACCGGGCTGACTCGCCAACCCGCCCCGTGGGCCGTGAGCCGCGCGGGGAGGTAGGTCGGACGCGGATCGGAGAACTGGAAATCGGTCTCCAGCTCCGCGAGTAGCGGCACCGGCTCCGCAGGGGCCAGATTCATGATCCGCCGCACCGCAGTCCGGACGAACAGTTCGAAGCAAACCATACTGCTGACAGGATTTCCGGGCAAGCCGAAGATCCAACGCGGCAGGTTGTCGCTCGTCCGCTCCGGAGGCAGGTAGCCAAACCAGAGCGGCTTCCCGGGCCGCAACTGCAACTTGTGGAACACTTCTTTGACCCCCAGTTCCTTGAGAACTTGAGGCACTAGATCGAGCTTCCCGGCCGAAACTCCGCCCGTGAGACAGAGAATGTCCGACTGCAACCCTCGTCCGATCCGCTGACGCAGATCGTCCTGGCGGTCGCGGGCGATTCCCTCGTTGATCGGGGTCGCCCCCAGTGCCACGACCTGGGCGGCCAGCATGATCTGGTTGCTGTTGCGAATCTGAGCAGGCCCCGGCGTCTCTTCGATCGACACCAGTTCGTCACCCGTCGACAGCAGCGCCACCGTCGGACGCGGGTGGACCGACACCCAGCTGCGACCGAGTTCGGCCAGGAGGGCGATTTCCTGAGCCCGGATTCGTCGCCCGGCGGTGAGGACCAGTTCGCCGTCCTGCATCGAGGTTCCCTGACACCCGACATTGGTGCCGGGAAGCAGTGTTGCCTCGGAGAGGATCGTGACCCGCTCGGTGACCGGATCGAGGGCGGTCCGCTCGATCGGCACGACGGCATCGGCTCCATCGGGCATCGGAGCGCCGGTCATAATCCGGGCCGCGGTGCCGGGACCGACATCGTGCAGAGGCATCCTGCCCGCCGTGATTTCCTCGACGACGAAGAACGAGCGCGAGCCGGTCCCGTCATCACCCGCACTGATGGCGTACCCGTCGACGAGTGACTTGTCGAACGGCGGGGAGTCCTGGTCGCTGACGACATCCTCAGCCAGCGTCTGCCCCAGCGACTCCAGCAGCGTCGTCAACTGCGCGGGCCGGGGCTCGACGCTATTGATGATGAGGGCCAGGGCCTCGGCCACAGTGCGCATCGCGGGGGATCCTCTCTCGGTCAACTGGGAACGCGGCTATCATCGCGAATCGCGTGGCGAAAAAACACCGTGACCGAGAGATCGTACACGGCAACGCACTTTGTGAAGTTGGGCCACTCTTCTCTGACTGAACACTGACGACTGAAAACTGAAAACCAACGCACTGTGAAACAGTGCGTTGCCGTGGGCTCTCTGCAACAGGACTAACTCTCCATCCTGGAGATGAGGTATAGTCTCCGCCGTTGCTCCAGGCCGCCTCGGGCTTCCACTGAAGGACGTGACCTACGAATTCTCTTCGCTCGATCGTTCAAATCTTCGCCGACACCGTCTCGCGTGATGGCTCTCTTGTCGCCGTCGAGTGCGAGGAATCTCGGCTGACCTATGCAGAACTCGATTCCGCCTCTGACCTGTGGGCCGACTGGTTCGTGAGCCAGGGGTACGGCCCCGGACAACGCGTGGCGGTCTGGTTGCCACGAGGGATCGAGCCGCATGTGGTCATCCTGGGCATCCTGAAGGCCGGGGCTGCGTATGTGCCGCTGGATGCGGAGTACCCGCCGGATCGGGTGGCCTTTATCGTCGAGAACAGCGGGGCGGTGCTGCTGGTCACGACGCGCTCTCTGGCAGAAGGGTCCATTGATTCAGCGATCCGGACGGCGTTCTACGAGGACGCCCCGTACGGTCAACGCTCTGCGAGCGAGACTCCCACGACACCCGTCCGCCGACAGCCCACTCCGGATGACGAAGCCTATGTGATCTACACCTCGGGCACGACCGGGAGGCCCAAAGGAGTCTCCATCCCGCACCGGGCGATCGCGCACCTCGTACTGACCGAGCGCGCACAGTTCGGCGTGACTGCCGCTGACCGCGTGTTTCAAGGCTTCTCGCTGGCGTTTGATGCTTCGCTGGAAGAGATCTGGCTGGCCTTCAGCACCGGAGCCACGCTGGTCGTCGCCACTGCTGAAACCGTACGGATGGGGATCGACCTCAGTGACTGGCTCACCCGCCACCGGATCACCGTCTTCTCGACCGTTCCCACACAACTGTTGATGCTGGATCGAGACATCCCCAGCGTGCGGCTGCTGATCGTGGGGGGAGAAGCCTGTCCGCTGAGCCTGATCGATCGCTGGGCCACAGCGGGTCGGACGATGTGGAACACCTACGGCCCGACGGAGGCGACCGTCATCGCCACCTGGACCCGCGTTCAACCGGGAAAGCCGGTCACGATCGGCGTCCCGCTGCCGGGCTACACAGCCGTCATCGTGGATGAGCAACGGCGGCCAGTGTCCGGGAACACGGAAGGAGAACTTTGTCTGGGGGGAGTGGCACTCGCCAACGGGTACGTGGGGTTGCCAGAGCAGACTGCGGAAAAATTCTGTCAGATCAAACGGGGGGGTGGCGACGCCGAGCGGATGTATCGCACCGGTGACCTCTGTCGCTGGAATGCGGCGGGCGAGATCGAATACCTCGGACGCATCGATACGCAGGTCAAGCTGCGAGGCTACCGCATCGAACTGGGCGAGATCGAAGCGGTCCTCGTCACGCATCCCAGTGTCGAGACAGCCGCTGTGGTGCTGAGGCATGATGCCGCGGAGCGCCCGTTTCTGGCGGCCTTTCTCAGTGCCCGACCGGGTCGCACGATCGACTTGCACGCATTGCAGCAGTACCTGCGCGAGCGGCTGGCGAGCTACATGGTGCCTGCGGTGTTTCAAGTCGTCGACCGGTTGCCGCGACTTTCCAGTGGCAAGCTCGACCGCAAATCCCTTCCCGAAGTGACCCTGTCCACCCGCGAAGCGAGTCCGGCTCACACGGGCGATCCCGAAGCCCCGCCCAGCGACCCGCTCGAACGCGAGCTGCTGGCCGAGTGGCAACGCCTGTTTGCGACGGATGCCATTCGGCTCGACGAACACTTCTTCAACGATCTGGGCGGAGACTCCCTGCTGGCAGCGGGACTCGTGTCCCAACTGCGAGCGCGTCCGCAATTCATCCAGGTCTCGATGCGCGATCTGTATCAGTTCCCGACGGTCCGCGAACTGGCCGCTCATTTGCGAGAGGCCGCCTCACGTGCCGCCCAGTCCGCTCAGCGATCGACAACAGGCACACCCCCGCAGACCAGCCAGGAACCGCCGCGGCTCAGGCACTCGTCGTGGCGTTTTACCCGTTGCGGAATCGCGCAGTTCTGTCTGCTGTATTTCATTCTGGGGGTTGGAGGGGTGCAGTGGCTGGCCCCATATGCGACGTACTCCTACCTGGCGGCCGACGAGCACTCTCGTACGGAAGCGGCGCTGGGGGGGATCGTGGTGATGGTGGGGATCTATCCGCTGCTGCTCCTGATGGCGATCATCGTCAAGTGGGTGGTTCTGGGCCGCGTGAAGGCGGGACGATATCCCTTGTGGGGCTGGTTCTATTTGAGGTGGTGGTTTGTCCGCGCGATCGAGAGCTTTGCCCCGGCGCACTACCTGACGGGGACACCGCTGCTGAACTGGTACTGCCGGTGCATGGGGGCACGGATTGGCCAGCGTGTGTATCTGGGGACCGACTCCATCGGACCCTATGACCTGCTGGAGATTGGCGACGATACCAGCGTCAGCGCCGACTCCTCATTGATTCCGTACCACGTCATCAATGGCTACCTGATCCTGGGGCCCACGAAGATCGGGAAAGGGTGCTTTCTGGGCGCTCGCTCGCTGGTTTGCGATCACGTCGTCATCGAAGACGGGGCACGCATCGAGAGTCTGTCGCATGTGGCCTCTGGCACCGTCATTCCCGCTCGCGAAACCTGGGGCGGGGCTCCGGCTGTCGCTCTTCCGCGCGAGGCAGTCCGACCGGCACCCGTGCCACCCCCGGTCGATGTGTCCACATGGCATCGGATTGTGTTCGGGGCGATGCAGCTGTTCAGTGTGATGGTCGTGCCAGTACTGGTCGTGGGCGCGATTCTGCCCGGCATGGCTCTGATGCACGAATTGAATGAGCACGATGACTGGTACACTTACCTGCTGCTCTCGCCGATCGTCGGCCTGATTTTTGTGATGGAGTTGGCCTTTGAGATCGCGATCCTGAAGCGGTTGCTCCTCGGAACAGTCCAGCCCGGGACTTACCGGCAGCACAGCTGGTTCGCTCTGCGGAAGTGGTGGATTGACAAGCTGATGGAGCTGAGTCTGGACGTGGTCGGCCCACTGTATGCGACGCTGTATCTGGCCCCCTGGTATCGCGCGTTGGGGGCGAAGGTCGGTGCGCGGGCGGAGATTTCGACTGCCTCGCTGATCACGCCCGACCTGTTGACGCTCGGCGACGAGTCATTCGTGGCCGACCTGGTATCCCTGGGGGCACCGCATGTAGAAGGGGGTTGGATTCGCATCGATCCGGTCTCGATCGGCCGCCGCACATTCATTGGGAACAGTGCCCTGCTTCCGGGCGGCACGACAGTGGGGGACGACTGCCTGATTGGGTGTCTATCTGTTCCACCGCGTGCCAGTCCGACCGTCCCCGCGGGCACCTCCTGGATCGGTTCTCCCGCGATGTTCCTGCATCAACGGCATGTCGAGGAACAGCCCACCGACGAAGAGACCTATGCCCCCACCCGCAGTCGCGTTGCTCAGCGGCTGGCGATTGAACTGCTCCGCATCAGCCTCCCATCGGCAGCGTTCGTGTGCATTGCCAGCCTGATGTTCTCCTTGATTTCGATCTTGCGAGATGAAATCGAACTCTGGCAGTTGGTCCTGCTGCTGCCTGTTCTCTACGGTGTCGTGTGCAGCGTCTTCGTGATGCTCGCCATGGCCCTGAAATGGCTCGTGATTGGTCGCTATCGTCCCCGTTCGGCTCCGCTGTGGAACCACTTCGTGTTCCGGACCGAATTCATCACTGCCCTGCACGACTACTTCTCGGCCCCCTGCCTCCTCGATCCATTGGCCGGAACGCCGTTCCTGGCCGTCTACTTCCGCATGATGGGGGCGAAGATCGGCCAGCGAGTCTTCTTTGACTCTCCGGAGATCAGCGAGTTCGATCTGGTGCAAGTCGACGACGACGCCAGCATCAACAGCGGGGCCACGCTCCAGACCCATCTGTTCGAGGACCGCGTGATGAAGATGTCGCACGTCCACATCGGTGCCGACTGCGCTGTCGGCTGTGAATCGCTGGTGCTTTACGACACGGAAATGCAGCCGGGCTCGACGCTGGCCGAACTGTCGCTGCTGATGAAGGGGGAGACCTTGCCCCCGAACACCCACTGGACCGGCACCCCCGCCCGCCCGCTGGAATCGGGGCATCGTCCCGGCGAGCAAGTGACCCACACACGGAAATATGAGGAGTAGCTGCGTTCGCCAGAACGCGGGCAGCCTACACTCTGGCGAGTACAGCGACCTCACACGTTGAAAATGGTGGACCATGAGAGCCCCGTCAACGCTTAAGTTGGGGGCTGGAGTCCAGCCCCGCTTCTTAGTGCCGACAAGGCACGAGAGCAGTTTTAGAATTGGTATTCACCCCAACACGCTGAGGGAACGAAGAGATGAGAACACGAATCTCCGCTAATTCACGCTGATCTTGGCCTGGATTAGCGTTGATTAGCGGAGATCAATATTCCAAACCTCTGGGGTGAAGACGATTTCCGAAAGTGCACTAGGTTCCCGCAACACAGGCGGTAATGGAGTCCGCCACCGGCACCGGATGCGTCAACTCTCCCGGGGTCATGAACTCCAGCACCGTGACCTCTGGACGGCAACGCCACCGCAGGGGGTGTCTCCCCGACAATCCGCGCGATACGTGCAACAGCGTCGGCGATTGCCAGAACGCTCCGCCCGCGTAGCGGCAGCCAAAACGGCTCGGCGAGTAGACCGGGCCGATCAGCGGCAGGACCACCTGCCCCCCGTGGTTGTGTCCCGAAAGCATGAGGTCGACTCCCTGCTGCCTGGCCCGCTTGATGTTGTCGGGGGTGTGGCTGAGCAGCATGCGGAACTCGGGGGCTGCGTCGGGCTGCCTCGGCGATCGCTTCGGAAACGTGGGAGCCTGACCCATCCAGGGGGTCTCGTCTCCGGCGATTTGGAGTTGGCCGTCTCGATAGGGAACTGTGTGGACGCCGGAGGTCGCATTCTTCCACCCCGCCCCTTCCAGTGTGCGGCGGGCCTCCTCGGCATCGAGATACCAATCGTGGTTCCCCAGAATGAACCAACACCCCAGCGGAGCCGAAAACCGCCCCAGTGTCGTCGGCAGCCACTCCAGGCACGACTGCTTGTCCAGCAAGTCCCCGGTGAACACCACGAGGTCGACGACCTCGCGGAGGGCGATCTCGGTGACTTGCTCGAAGTAGTCGCGCGTGATCGTCCCCTCGAAGTGCCAGTCGCTCAGATGCAGAATCCGCAATCCGGAGAACTCCGGCGGCAGCCCCGGATGCGCGAATGTTTTCCGATCCAGATCGACACTCCACTGTTCGTTGTACGGGAGCCTTGCCAGACGCTCGAACTCCCCGCGAGCCACCGGAAGCGAACCCTCCGAGGCCCAGATCTCGGAGATGTGACTCGCCTGACCCACCTGGATCGGACACCGCCGCGTCAGATGAAACCTGACGATGCCATACAGCCCGCCGATCACTCCGAGTCCGGAGGCGATGAGAAACGGAGACCAGCCCCAGGCCACCTCGCTCCACGATCCCCCCCGCAGCAACTTCGGACCCGTCAGCCCCAACCCGATAATCGCAGCCAATCCGAAACCGGGAATCAGCAGGTCATGCACATGCCGAATCCGCCGCAACCGGTCGGGCGAGATCGGCAGGGCATGCAGCCGGTTAATGAGGGCCACCCACGCCTCCGCGTGCCCGGCGATCAACAGCAGCAGTAACCCCAGATTCAGCCAAGACATCCGAACCACTCCGCCCAACACGAACCCCAGTCACCGCCAGGGAGACACGGATTCTGTCAACTTCTATCGTAGAAGTCGTCACGGCTTGTTGAAAAATGTGGCATGGGCGTCTCGCCCATGTGTTTTCCCAGGGATTCACGGGCGGGACGCCCGTGCCACGAGACATGTTCAACAGGCGGGTGAGACTTCCGCCCGCCCTCAATCTGATCTTGGGTGAATCTTCCACTCCCAGCTATCCTCCGCCCCCCTCGACCTCTCGTCGTGGACTCGGCCCAATTTCTCCACCTCCACGGAATGGAAGCCGTGAAGCTCCGCAACCGCACCTTGATTCGCACACTCGCCCGTTTGATGGCGTTCTGTTTTCGCTGCCTGTTCCTGACGGTTCGAACTCACATCGTCCCGGCTGAACCGGGGTTTTCGCCGCATTGCGAACCCGATGCCGAACACCGGTCGCTGTTCTGTGTCTGGCACGACGCTATCCTGGTGGCCATCTTCTGTGGAAAAACAGTCAACGTGGCTGCCCTGGTCAGCCAGAACTACGACGGCACCGTGATCGCCGATGTCCTGGATGCAGTCGGGATACAACCGGTGCGAGGCTCCAGTAGCCGTGGAGGGGCCACTGCCGTGCGGCAGATGTTTGCTCTGGCGGAACGAAAACACATGGTGATCGCGACCGATGGCCCCCGCGGCCCGCGCCGGGTCGTGAAGGACGGCATCGTGTACTTGGCCTCGCAATCGGGTCGGCCCATCGTCCCGACCGCACTCGCCTGCTCTTGGTCCTGGAAGCCCCACGGCCGCTGGACCGACATGGTGATTCCCTTGCCATTTAGTCGAGTGCTGGTTCTCGGAGGGACTCCAATTCGCATCCCCGAAGGACTGTCGCCTCAGCAACTCGGGCCGTATTGCGAACTCGTCCAGCGTGCGATGGATGAGCTGCAAACTCGCGTCGAACGCTGGGTCAGCGGAGAGTTCGTCGACCTGTCCAGCGCTCCTGCGGACTCACAGACTCGCGCCCCCAGTGACGACTCGCAGCTCGCTCAAGCGGCCTGAATCCCGGAGAAACCCATGCGCCCCGTCGCCATTGTCGTCCCCTGCTACAACGAAGAGCAGCGTCTCAAACCGTTTGCGTTTCACCGTTTTTTGACTGATTCACCGCGTTGTCGACTCGTCTTCGTGAACGATGGGAGCCGCGATGGCACCCTGGAGGTGCTGCACCGCTTGCAGTCCGCGTGTGAGCCGGGCCTGATCGCGGTCGTCGACCTGCCCCAAAACGGTGGGAAGGCGGAAGCGGTTCGCCAAGGGATGCGGCATGCCCTGCGGAGTGGAGCCGAATTGATTGGATTCTGGGATGCCGACCTCGCCACCCCGCTCGAGGCCATTGACGACTTCGTACGCGTCTTCGACCGCTACGCCGAGATCGAAATCGTGGTTGGAACACGACTTCCGCTGCTGGGGCATGCCGTGGAGCGGAATGCCAAACGGGGATTTCTCGGTCGCTGTTTCGCCTGGGCTGCCTCTTTCGTACTCGGCATTCGGCTCCAGGACACACAGTGCGGCGCGAAAATGTTTCGGCAATCCCCCATCCTGGCAGCCGCCCTCCACCGCCCATTTTTGTCACGCTGGATCTTCGATGTCGAGTTGCTGGCCCGCTGGCGACAACTCCGGGAGTGCGGGGCATCCGATCTGGGAATGTGTCTCTATGAGAGACCTCTTGATGTATGGACAGAGGTCGCGGGATCACGCTTAAAGCCCTCCGATTTCTTGAAAGCTCCGCTGGAGTTGTGGAATATCTATCACGATTGTCATCGGCCAGCACCTGCACAAGTACAATCGATTGCGACGCAACCAATTGCCTTTACGAATGATGCGGCACATAAGGCAGCCTGATCCCACATCCGCCACGACTTGAGAAAGTGCATCCAAAAACAGTCTTCGGATCGTTGACACGAGGGGGGTGGTGGT
The DNA here is from genome assembly GCA_043734065.1 of Planctomycetota bacterium. Classification (GTDB taxonomy): domain Bacteria; phylum Planctomycetota; class Planctomycetia; order Planctomycetales; family Planctomycetaceae; genus TH-plancto1. The sequence continues at coordinate 125 of JAYTFV010000722.1, read as the reverse complement.
TTTACACTGCTCGACCCCATGCGGCCTGGCTGTGTGGGGGAGGGGACTGCGGGTGGGTTTCGGCCTGCTTGGTGTCCTCCACGTTGAGGCTTCTGGCCTTGGCGAATGCTCTTTGGAAATCTGGT
>JAYTFV010000721.1:0-8251 GCA_043734065.1 Planctomycetota bacterium | reverse complement strand
CGGGCTTTGAGCCAATGCAGTGCTGGTCACAAGAGCGGCCGCCACGGTTCCCAGCCAGCGCTTCCAGGTCTTCTTCATTGATGGCTCCAGCTTCCTGCTGTGTCGGTCGGGTGAGGGCCGCAAGCAGCTCCCACCGTCTTGCCCCGGAGTGACGACTGTTCGCACTTGCGACAGTTCCGCCGTCTGAGGGGGCTGTCTCTGGTCCACCGTTCGGCACAGATTGCCGAACTGGGTCGACGTGGCAAATCAGTCAAGCGAGACCGATTCTGCCGCTAGAGACAGTTACTCTGAGTTTTCGGCCCGTGCGGTCTGGAAAGTTGAACGGAAATGCCGTTTGGACCGACTTTGACGGTTCTCCGGGTTATCCGCCAACCAGGTGCCTCGGGATGTCGAACTCGTAATTCACATGAGGTCACGGAGATACGACTCTTTGTTGGCATTTTACGATTCCTCTCCAGATCTCCGGGAATAACTTCCTCATCGCACTCTCTCTCCTATCCGAAAGACCACAGCTGAGAACATGCGTCTCTCGCAAGCTGAGAACAATGGTCGGAACCGCCCCAGTGTTTGACGATTCATACTGTCGACGCGGGCTTGATTGAGGAAGTTTGCCATGAAGAAGTATCTCGGACTGTTGTCGTTGGTCCTGTTCGTCGGCTGCGAGCCTGCTGCGACTCCCCCGGCGAAGGCCACCCCAGCGGTTGTGGCCCCCCACGCCGCTCACCCGGCGACTCCGGCCACCACCGAAACCCCGGCCACACCGACCACACCGGTTGAAGGCACTCCCCCGGTTGCACCTGGTGAAGCTGGCAGCGGAACCATCGAAACTCCGAAGACTGACGCCCCAGCCGCTGACGCTCCGAAGCCTGACGCACCTGCTGCTGACGCTCCGAAGCCTGACGCACCAGCCGCTGACGCACCGAAGACCAACCCGTAGTTGACTCGCCGTCAACCGACGGCTTCCCTCGGATGCTTCCGCATCTGAGGCACACCAGTCACAGCCCCTCGTCCAATTTGGCCGAGGGGTTTTTTCGTTTCACTACTTCACGCGAGCGGAAGTGAGACATTCGTCGGTAGCCACGGTTCGCCAGAATGTGGGCGACAGGGCGTGCGTACACGCCCTCTGGCGAGGGGCAGCGATGTCTAACTCGGGATCGTGTGAAGTCTGGAACTCCGAAAGAATTCACGAATTCGCCTCTTGACCCGGAGTTTGCTCAAGTGGTATCCAAACCGCTGCCGGAGTTCGGTCCCGCCGGGATCGTCCCTTTCACAGTGCCAGAGAACCAGGCGCAACTCGTGGCAAAATCGCAGATTATCCTCGCAACCCTACTCCTCATCGGTGTCGGGATCATCAATCCGGTCTGGGTCACTGCCCAAGACTCCGGGGGCGAAGCTGTCGTATTTTCCCCTGCCGAATCGGCAGCTCCCGCCGATTCACGACATCGGCAGCCATATCAGTTCTTTCCGCGAGCGGCTGCGGTCGGTGATTCTGCGAATCGATTTACCGAGATCCAACAAGTCAGCGCTGACGAGTCGAGTCCACCGGAGAGCGAGTCAGCCACCGACCTCGGCTCGGAAGCGTGGGACGCCACCGAGCGATTCTCTCCCGGTCGATTTCGAGAGGCGATCCCCGTCCAATACCCCCTCGACAACTCCGTCTATGAAGGTGAAGACCCGCTCGGTCGCGACCCCCACGACGCCCACGCAGCGGAAGGCCAGTGGCGCGGGTCGAGTGTTCACCGACCCGACGAGACGTTGGCACCTGAAGACCTGCCGTGGGTCGAATGGTACAAGTTCTACCTGACCACTCAGACGTTGCCGTCGGGGGGCCAGGGGCTGGGGATCACCAGCATCGACATGAAAGGGACGCTCAAGTTCGCGCGCTGGCCGTTCTTGTTTGTCTCACCGCGAGCGGGGTTTCACTTTCTGGATGGGCCTTCGACCACCGACTTGCCCGCAAGGCTGTACGACTTCTCCCTCGACACGACGGTGTATCTGCCACTGAACGACCGCTGGACGATTCAAGCCAGCGCGACCCCCAGTTACTTCAGCGATCTCCAGGCCACTAAGAATGCGTTTCGCATGGTCGGACGCGGGCTGGTGTTCTACCGCTGGTCGCCGAAGCTGCAGTTGGCTGGGGGCTTTTTGTACCTGGGACGCAAAGACATCGTGGCCCTTCCGGCAGCGGGGTTCATTTACACTCCGAACGATGATGTCAAGCTGGACATCATGTTTCCCAAGCCCAGAATGGCCTACCGTTATACCCATGACGAGCACCGCGAACGGTGGGTCTACTTCACCGGGGAACTGGGCGGAGGATCCTGGGCAGTCCAGCGGGCCAGCGGGACTCAAGACGTGGCGACCTACCGCGATCTCCAACTCCTGCTCGGGATCGAACACAAGCAGCCGGACGCCCTGAACTGGCAGTTGGAAGGGGGCTACGTCTTTTCAAGGAAAGTGCAGTACCTGTCCATGCCCGGTGCTTTTACGACCCTGCCCGCGACAGCAGTTCTCCGAGTGGTTCTGACATTCTGAGTGCTGCTGAAGCAGAAGCCTGGGGAGTCGGGAGTCGGGAGTCGGGAGTTAGGAGTTGGGAGCCCAAAGCCTAAAAAATAACCAACGACTCCCCTCGGGAACCAAACGGACAATCTTCAATCAATATGGATTGATATGTCTCCCCGGTCCGATGTAGTATGTGACGGTCGGGATCGGCTCAAGGCGAGTCCCCCCTTTTCAATGGGCCGGTTTTCCTCCTCCAGCGGAGTGCTCCAATGCTTGGTTTCACGGGTGCAGCACGGCGGTTCTGCGATGGGGTGTCTCGTCGCGATTTTCTCAAGGTCGGGGCCACCGGCATCGCCGGACTCTCGTTGCCCGGACTCTTGCGGGCCGAAGCCGCAGCCGGAGCCAAGGCGACGGGCCGTTCGATCATCAATATCTATCTGACCGGCGGGCCGACCCACATGGACACCTTCGACTTGAAGCCGCTGGCTCCGAAGGAATTCCGGGGAGAGTTCATGCCGATCGCGACCAAGGTCGCGGGAATGGAGATCTGCGAACTGCTGCCGATGCTGGCCTCGGTCGCCGACAAGACGGTCATCGTGCGGTCGATCACCGGCATGAACAACGAACACGACCCGCGGCAATCGGACTCCGGCTGGTCGGAGCGCGACCTCAAGAGCCTCGGCGGTCGCCCCGGTATCGGGGCAGTCCTGTCGAAGCTGTGCGGTCCCGCAGTGACGACGGAACGTGGCACCGCGCCGACATCGGTCGATCTGAACAATTGGGGCAAGTCCGGATACCTCGGGCCGATGCACATGCCCTTCCGTCCGGATGGGGCCGCCAGGCAAAACCTGAGCTTGAACAAGATGGTGGCCGAGTCGCGGTTCACCGAGCGAAATGAACTGCTGGCCGGGTTTGACCGCTTCCGCGCCGACACCGACGCCAAGGGGATGATGGAGGCCCTCGACAGCTTCGAGCAGCGGGCCGTGTCGCTCATCACCTCCGGCCATGTGTCGGCGGCTCTCGACACCTCGAAGGAGTCCCCCGAACTGCTCGAACGCTACGGGATCAAGAAGAACCGCGACAACGAGCGGTTCCTCCTCGCCCGCAAGCTGGTGCAGGCCGGGTGCCGAAGCGTGGCCCTCTCGTGGGGCGGTTGGGACACGCACGGTCAGAACTTCGAGTCGATGCGGAAGCAGCTTCCGGCCCTCGACCGGGCGTTGAGCGCGTTGATTGAGGATCTGGACCATCACGGGATGCTCGACAGCACGATCATCCTCATGTCGGGCGAGTTCGGCCGCACCCCGCGGATCAACGGCACAGCGGGTCGCGACCACTGGCCGCAGGCGTCGTTTTTCTTCATGGCGGGTGGCGGCCTCAAGACCGGCCAGGTGATCGGCTCGACGAACCGCAACGGCGAACGCCCCGACGATCGCCCGGTCCACATCCAGGAAGTCTTCGCCACCGTCTACCACCAGCTCGGCATCGACGTGGAAACGACCCAACTCTTCGACACAGCCGGTCGTCCGCAGTACATCCTCGACTACCGCCGACCGATCGCGGAACTGGTGTAACGCAGTTCGCTGGTGATGATGAGCCAAAGCCCACGGGTGGCCACCCGTGGGCATTTTCGTGTGATGCCAGTTTCTCGGAATTTCGTGTCCCGCCCTCGATCACGCGTCGGGCGACTCATCCTGGAGACTGCTCATTGGAAAATGCACCCGTTCTGTCCGGCGGGGAAGAGCCAGAATTTTTTTTACTTCACGCTTGAATCTCGGACCAATCTCGGATAGGGTCAGCCGCGAAGAGCTGGCTCACCCGAGTTGGCTCACCCGAGCTGGCTCACCCGAGCTGGCTCACCCGAGTTGGCTCCACGCGGGAGCCAGTGCGTATGAGCCGGGCATTATTGGGATTGTCGATTGTGGCTCTCTGGGGCGGCGTCTGGGCGAGTTCGGTTTATCCGCCGGGGGCTCTGTTTCTTTCGACTCCCGAGGAGCAGGCAGCTGCGATTGCGGCGGGGGCGGGTGATCCTCAAGCGACCACGGGCATGGCGTACACGGCTGGATACGGTGGCGACTACGGCTCGGGGAGCGATTTCGGCTCCGGGTATGCAGCCGCCACTCTCTCGCCGATGTATCAGTCGACATCTGAGTCTTTGAGTCCCATGAGTTCGGGCGGCACAGAGACCGCTGGCTCTGCGGGAGGCGCTGGCTCCGGTACGAGTTCCAGTCCCGGCAATAACTCGGGAATGGGTTCCGGCAGCGGGTCGGGCAGTTCGAGTGCCGCCAACACGCTTCCGACCATCACGTCGCTGACTTTTAATAAGTCCATTGTCACGGACGGTCGCGTATACGGTTCGTTCGATGCCACCTTGGAGGATGACACGCCGTCGGACACTTATTCGATCGAGATCGATGCCGACACGGAATCGATCGTATTCGACGGAGACAACTCCTACTATATCGCCGATAGCAACCTCTCCGGCACGGCGGTGACCGTGAGGGCGCGGGCGGTTGAACTTGTCAGCTGGCCTTGGCAATCCGCAGATCAATATGCGTATGGCGAGTGGCAGGAGTTCACCGTCAGCGATGGTGTCCAAGGGACCGGCGGTGGCAGTCCAGGGGGTAGCAACACTGGCAGTGGTAATGGAGTGGGCAGCAACACAGGCGGTGGCAATGCGAGTAGTGCGTCCAGCAGCACTGTCGTCACTGCGGAGGAGGTAACGGCTCAGCAGCCACCACAAGGCGGGCAACCGCAAACTCCGGTAGAGCCACCACCACCGGCTGATCCTGTCGGTGCGGCTGGTTCACCAAGCACACCTGCTGTACCGGGAACAATCGTCCCTGTTGTGACGGAGGACATGCTTAAGGAGCTTTCTGATCGAGAGTATGAGAAGATGATGGACGATCTAGCAGCAAGGATTGTCGGGATAGCAGCAAGGACAGACGAGCCGTTGAAAGGGTCGTCACCATTCGATAACATTTTTGCACCAACGCTTAACTATACTGAATATATGCCGGATGTAACTGACCTCGAGGAGTATGCCAAGATATTGCTGGATAAAGCATCTGCTGATGTCATCATAAATCATACACTTTCAATAAGTGTAAATAATCTGTTTGTGGACGTAGGGTCAACTGGCGAGAATGGGCAAGGTCCGTGCTACCACTATGCCAGACATATGGAGATTCGACTGAAGAAAATGGTGGCCAAGCTTCCTCTAGGGGTAAACGTGGAATTCGACCTATACAATGTTGATGTTTCTAAATTACCGCTTCTCCCCAACGGGAGTTCCCCCGTCGCCAAGAAGCACATCATCCTGAAGGTCACTGTTCCTGGCAAAAATGGCGCTCCAAGCAAGACTTACTATTACGACGCAGGTACACGTGCAATCTCGAACGCCAATATGGGGAACAATATCACCGGCGAGATTAGTAAAGAGGCAATTGATGCTGCCGTGGCAAGCGGGGCGCTGACGTTGTTGAGGACGGTGTCCAATAAACGACATTAGACAAACAACTCACCATGCCACATTTCCAGAAGGCGTCACCATGAACATTCACCGGCTGAGATCAACATCGGGAGAGGCCGTCCGTCGACTCGGAGTGCTGTGTGCTGTGCTGATGTGGATCTTCACCTCACACATTCACGGCGAGGACCGTCCGAACATGATTGAGCGACATCGGAACGCGGAGATCCCTGTACTCAGTGACTCTAACATTATCAATATCGATGTGGAGAAGCTGCTACCGTGGATTCAGAGATACCAATCTCTAGCCAACTTTGACCAACGCCACGCGTTGGCATTTCGGCTCGCTCATCGGGGGTCCAACTGGCCGGTACGTATGTCGTTGATGGCAATTGATCCAGAAATCTCTCCGGAGAACCTGGCAACGGTTGCACATCTGGCTTCTGCGCACTACACAAATCTTGATATGGTGAGAGACGGCAATGAGGATGCAGTTCTATGTCTCCAACACCCTGAGCCACGGGTCGTGGCGGGCTACCTGAAGATACTCAGATCGGCTCGCGCGTTGAAGCCCGATGGCTCCGATCGCGAGTGGCCCGCAGCCGGACCGCTCGATCCCAAACGGCTGCCTAAAGAGATCGCGTTAGTCCTCAAGATTCATCCGATTCTGGCGATTGAGGTCGCCAAAACACTGGAGGTGTATGGACCGCTCGCCCTCAAAGAGGCTGATGAACTTTTGCCGCTGCTCTTGTCGCAGGATGCAGCGGTCGTTGACGCGGCGCAATCTGCCATTCTGAAAATAGACCCACAGGGTTTGGCGAAGCTATATCGCTTGGAAGGGAAGCCGATGACACCACTTCAGAAGGATTTGTTGGAGAGCTATTATTCCACACTGCATGACGATTTGTTGAGGAATCCGCTGGCTGTCGACCCGCAGGCGAGACCAGGTTTGTCGCGTGGTCCGGCAGATTGGTGGAGGAGACCGGCCGTTGACCTGCGGGAGAGTGATGGGAGTCCCCAGAGCGAAATGTCGCAACGATATGAAGAACTGCGGCGTTTTTTAAGATTCCGGAGAGATGCAATCGACGTGGACCTTGAGCAGGACAAGGAAGTCGCTTTCTATTTTCGTGATCACCATTCACCGGGGAATTGGTGGAGGGTTCTCAGTTCCGCCTATCTGGAACGGGAAGTGGCGTTCGGAGTCGAAGTCGAAGATCAATACATCCTCTGCTTCGCATCCGCACTCTACACCCAACCTGGAGCGCAAGCCGAACTCATCCGACTGCTCCAGGATGAAGACTCTCGAATTGCCGGTGGGGCTTTGAATCTCATCGCTGACATGCGATTATTCAAGCCGGGTACGACAGAATATACCGATGGAGATCTGGTCGATCCGGAGAACATGCCCGCACACATCATCAAAGTGCTCGATCGACACCCACACCTCATCGATAGTGTTGCTTTGTGCTTGCGTTCCTATGGGACGCATGCTTCCGCTCAGGCCGAGGCGCTGGTTCCCTATTTACTGTCGGACGACACTGCCACCGTCCGATGCATGAGAAGGGGAATCACGGCCACCGCCCCTGCTCTCGCACAGAAACTTGAAATCACATTCGCGGTCGCTGAGGATGAAAGTTCCAATGAAGTGATGCTCTTGGATAATGTCGATGGCCCGCCCTCGCTGACGCCGAAACAACGAGAACTGATCGAGGCTCATCTGAAGAGTCGGAAGTAATCCACGCGGCCGCCCCGCCAGGCAGTCAGCGCCTGGACCGAAAACAGACGCCTCACCCCTTCGGCCTGATGCGGGCTGCTTTCTCCTCTCGCCGCCGGTCAGAGTTCTATAATTTGCCACCTTTCCATCTCAACGTGTCGCACTCTATCCGGATTCTGACGCACGCTGGCTCGCCTGCGGGTGATCGAATCACGTTCCCGCGACCTGCTCCATCACCCGTCGCAATAGTTCCTGCATCGCCTCGGCCGGAAACAGATTCGCGGAGAACTCGCGGCTGCGGAGGGACTGCTGGTGGGGGAGGGCGGTGAGGAGTTGTTGGAGGTCGTGGCGGACCTGTGGCTCGTACTCGGTCTGCGTCGCGCGGAGTGCGGTGTTGAGAGACTGGAGGCGGGAATGCCGCGTCACCGGGTCGAGCGCTGAGTCCGCTAAGAGAGCCGACTTCTCGGCTCGGAGTGACGCCTCTTGCTCCGCTTGTATTGTCGTCTTTCGCTCCGCTTGTATTGTCGTCTTTCGCTCCGCCAGTATTGTCGTCTTTCGCTCCGCGAAAG
>JAYTFV010000720.1:0-7658 GCA_043734065.1 Planctomycetota bacterium | reverse complement strand
TCAGCCCTGAAAGGGCGAAACTCGACTGCGAGGGATTGTGTCGCCCTTTCAGGGCTTCAAACACCGATGAGACATCCGCCCCAGGGCGGCGCTGCACGGCTAACGCCGTTTCGCTCTGCCCTGGGCTGGTTTGTGGCTGCCCCTTCGGGGCGTCGGAGGACCGCTGATCGAGTGGTATTGATATCAGTGGGGCAAACCACGGGATTGGCTGATGGCTGACGGCTACCGGTCAGACTGCCCCTTCCACCTGAGCCAGTGGTCCGCGATCACGATCGCCACCATCGCCTCGGCCATCGGCACAAATCGCGGGAGCAGGCAGGGGTCGTGGCGGCCCTTGGTCTTAATCGTCGCCGGGTCGCCCGCGCGGGTGACGGTCGACTGCTCGATCGGCAGGCTGCTCGTCGGCTTCACCGCCGCCCGCAGCAGGATCGGCATCCCGGTCGAGATCCCGCCCAGCATCCCGCCGTGGCGGTTGGTCGTGGTCACGATCCCGGTCTCGCCGGTCGTCAGTTGCCCGCGAGTGAACAGGTCGTTGTGCTCGCTCCCCCGCATGGTCGCACAGCCGAACCCGATGCCGTACTCGACACCTAATACGGCGGGCAGAGAGAACAGAGCCTTCGCCAGGTCGGCCTTAATTTTGTCGAACACCGGTTCGCCCAGGCCCGCCGGGACGTTCACCGCCACGATCTCCGCCACGCCGCCGATTGAATCGCCCTGCTTCCGGACCTCTTCGATCCGCTCGATCATCCGATCCCCAGCGGCGATGTCGGGGCAGCGGATGATGTTCGGCGAACCATCGGGCCGCTGCTCGATGTCATTGAGTGTCAACAATTCCGGCGAGGTGATCGTGGCCCGCACATCGCCGACCTGGGTCACATACCCCAGCACCCGCCCGCCGAACGCTTGGGCCATCAGCTTCTTCGCCACCACCCCCGCCGCCACGCGAGCCGTCGTCTCGCGGGCACTCGATCGGCCTCCGCCGCGATAGTCGCGGAACCCGTACTTGGCGTCGAAGCTGTAGTCGGCATGGCCGGGCCGGTACAGGTCTTTGATGTCGCCGTAGTCCTTGCTCCGCTGATCGGTATTGCGGATCAGGATCGCCAGACTCGTCCCAGTGGTGCAGCCTTCGAAGACCCCGGACAGGATTTCTGGGACATCGGCCTCGTCTCGTTGCGTCGTAATATGGCTCTGCCCGGGCCTCCGCCGATTCAGGTCGACGAGCAGATCGTCCACGGTCAGCGGAATCCCCGAGGGCACCCCGTCAATGATGACCACGTTTCCCGGCCCGTGACTCTCGCCAGCGGTGGTGATGCGGAATGCCTGTCCAAATGAGTTTCCAGCCATGCCCCGATTGTAGTGAGCCGCGGGGGAGGCTGTCAGCGATGAGATGTGCTTGGGCACGCGGAAGGGGGCATTCGCCCCTTGGGCGGTCTGCGTGATCCGGTGAGCGGTCAGAGAAAGATGACCGTGGGATAGGCTTCCAGCCTGTCGTCTTGGCTCAAGACGACAGGCTGGAAGCCTATCCCACGGGAGCGACATCGCCTCCGTCGCTCCGCTACGCCTCATCCCCCAGATCAATCTTCTGCGTCGCGTCGATGAACATCCCCGTCACCCCCGCGATCACAAACGCCACGGCACAGGCCCCAAACGCCAAGTCCCAATTGTCCTTGTTCTTACCCAACAGGGCATTGAGCAGCAGCGGTGACAACGTGGCTCCGAAGTTGCCCCACATGTTGCCCCAGCCGAGGATCGCCGCTGTGTTCCGCCCGCCGACATCCTGGCTATAGGCCCACATCGGTGGCGAACTGAAGTCGGTGGTGAAGGCCACCACGGCAAACAGTAGGGTCGCCGTCCACGCATGAGGGTGAAGCAGCATCGCGGCATACGCGACCGCTCCCACCAACCGAGCCAACCCCACCGGCCACGATCGACCAATCTTCAGTCCCATCGACTTCGTCAGGCGGTCCGTGGCCCAGCCGCCCGCCAGCATGCCGAACCAGCCGACCCACAACGGAACCGAGGCCATGAACCCGCGCTCCTCGAACGGCACGAAATGGACATCCCGCAAATAGCCCGGCAGCCCCGTCACCAGAAAAGCCCACCCGATATTGTTCATCAATTGCGAGATGCTCAGGTTCCACAAGCTGGGGCTGGTCAGGATCGCTCGCCAGGGGAAGGGGGCTTTTACCTTCGCGGGAACCCCTCCCGCTTGACCCGCGATCAGTTCACATTCGGCCTGATTAGCCCACGGATGTTCCTGGGGGCGGTTGCGAATCAAGAGGCACCACCCCGCAGCCGCGATCAGGCCCAGGCTTCCGAGCAGGATCACCACGGGACGCCACCCGTTCGCATAGACCTTGCGGACTCCGTCGGGACAGGCGGCCTCCAGAATCAACCGGTTCAACCGCACACGCTGGGCCTCCGTGAGTTCCCCCGTGTGGCCCCACAGCCGCTTGGCCTCCTTCTCAATCGGAAGGGATGTCGCGTCGGCCAGAGTCAGCACGGCGGGGCCGGTGAGAACTGCGTTGAGTTCCTGCACCAGTCGGGTCGTGGCCTCGGGGGTCAGGTCTGGCAGGCCGACTCGCGGCTTATCCCCGAATCTTCTCGGCTTGGGTTTGGAATCCTTCGGCAACGGCTGAGGTTTGGGATCACTCGCCACCGGCTGAGCAGGGGGCGTCGCAGGCACCAGCGTCTGATATAGCATGTGCTGATCGGGCAAGTGCTTTCGAATCTTGGCAGCTGCGGACTGACGGGCACGGACCTCGTCGGTCGCCTTGTCGAGCGGAACCAGGCTGAGGTCGAGTTGCTCGGTGAGATAGGCCGCGTCGAGCAGATCGCTCGCCTTTAGCACCGAACTCTCCGAGGTCTTCGCGGGAACCATCGCCACAATCAGCAGCGACACCAGGATCGGAGCGAGCGCTCCCCCAACTCGACCGCCCAGTGCGATCACGCTGCTCACGAACGCCCGCACACTGAAGGGAGCCCACCGCCCCACCACCACCGCACACGTCGGGTAAGCCCCCGCCTGACCCAATCCGACCGCAGCCCGCACGACCAGCAGTCCAACCAACCCGCCAACAAACCCCATCGAGACCGTAAATCCCGACCAGACCAGAATGTAGATCGTCAGCATCCGCCGTGACCCGAACCAATCGGTCAGCGACCCCGAGGGAACCTGGGCCAGGGCATACGTCAGAAAGAACGCCGACTGGCACCAGGCCAGGTTGTCTTCGGTGAGGTGCAGATCCTCGGCAATGTACTGTTGCGCATAGGTCAGAATGAACCGGTGCAGGTACAACAGCACCGCAACGAAAAACGCCGTCCCGAGGACCAGGAACCGGATGGCTGTGGGACGTGCCTGGGGCGAGTGGTCAGCAGGCTGCAATACGTCTGGCTCAGACATCAACGACTCCCCTTTGAGTGGGAACAGGACGGGCCGTCACATCGTGAGGAGTTGATGCCAGAAAGGGAAGCATTGTGGCCCGACGCTCCGCGTCGTGCGTGATGAGCTGAGGAGCATTCGCAATCAAGTGTCGACGCACACGACGCGGGCGTGTGCGTCTCGTTTGTCGGTGGCGATGTCGGACAAGGCGGGTCGCCCCATTGTCGGCGATTTCTCCGAAATCGCCGCTGCGACCCTCGCTGCGGCGCACCACTCCCACCGCAGCCTCCGAGCCGCCAGCACCATGGAAAAGCTGGTGATTTGCTCCTCTTTGCGTCCTGGCGCCGTGGCGTCTTTGCGTTAAATTCTGACTCGTCGCGGTTCCCGGCGGACAGCAGAATTCAACACAAAGACGCCACGGCACCAGGGCGCAAAGGAGCATCGGATGTGGCTCGAAACAACTTCCCGATTTGAATTTGAACATAAGGTCACGAAGGTCACGAAGACGCTTCGAACCTGAGCCTTCGTTGCCTTCGTTTCCTTCTGTTCAAATCCCCTGGGCGAAAACGGGAAGTTGTTTGGGACCATGTCCATAGCGGGCGTCTCGGACCGACCTGCCACCTCAATCTGTATGATGTGCAGCGCGCAAACATTACTTGGGGTGAGTCTTACGAATCGTCTTGAGACGGCGATTTCGGAGAAATCGCCGACAATCCAGACGTACACACACGACGCGGAGCGTCGTGCCACCATGTTTCCCTCCCTCGAACCTTGTGTCATACTGGCGAGACTGCGCTGCTTCACAATCGCCAACGTGTCGACCCGTCACAGGTGACTCCCATGTCCCAACTCTTCTCATCGGTGTCCACCCGTCGCAACGCTCTTCTCAAGGGCGGGGCCGGTTTCGGGGCACTCGCGCTGGCGGGGATGCTCGGGCGGAACTCGGCGTGGGCCGACGCAATCAGCGACTCCCCGTTTGCCGCCCGGCAACCACAACTCCCCGCGCGGGCCCAGAGCGTCATCTTCCTGTTTATGGAAGGCGGCCCGAGCCAGATCGACAGCTTCGACCCCAAGCCGAAGCTCACCGAACTCGCGGGGCAGCCGCTGCCTCCGGGGTACAAGCGGGTCATCACGGCGATGGGCGAGATCAACTCGCCGCTGCTGGCCTCGAAGCGGAAGTGGAAGCAGTACGGCGAGGCGGGAACCTGGGTCAGCGACTGGCTGCCGCATACCGCCGAGTGCGTGGATGACATCGCCGTGATCCGGTCGTGTTGGACCAACGGCATCAACCACTCGGGTGGCGTGTGCCAGATGAACACCGGCACGCCGATCGCAGGACGCCCATGCTTGGGGTCGTGGGTCACGTATGGGCTGGGGACCGAGAATCAGAACTTGCCGTCGTTTGTGGTGCTGACCGATTCGAACACGCCGCCGGTCAACGGGCCGCGCAACTGGAGCGCGGGGTTCATGCCTGCGGTGTATCAGGGGACGAAGCTCGACTTCGGCGAGGAGCCGATCCGCTACCTCAAGAACCCCCAGGGAATCAGCGAGGAGGTCCAGCGCTCCAAGCTCGACCTGCTCAATACCCTCAACCGCGAACACGCCCTGCCGCGCCCGTTCCAGACCGAACTCGACGCCCGTATCGGGTCGTACGAACTCGCCTTCCGCATGCAGGCCCACGCTCCCGAGGCCGTCGAAATCTCCAAGGAGACCGCCGAAACGCAGATGCTCTACGGCCTCGACCAGAAGCCGACGGAAGCCTTTGGCCGCAACTGCCTCCTCGCCAGGCGGCTCGTCGAGCGCGGCGTGCGGTTCGTCCAACTGTACCACGGATCGGGGAGCAAGTGGGACGCTCACTCCGGGATTGAGAAGAACCACAGCGAACGGTTCGCGGAGTCGGACAAGCCGGTGGCCGGGCTGCTGAAGGATCTGAAGCGGCGCGGGCTGCTCGACAGCACGCTCGTGATCTGGGGCGGGGAGTTCGGTCGCACCCCGATGAGTGAAAAGGGGGACGGTCGCGACCACAACCCGACCGGCTTCACGATGTGGATGGCGGGCGGCGGCGTCAAAGGGGCGCAGACCATCGGCTCGACGGATGACCTGGGGTTTCACGCCGTCGAGAACCGGCTGCATGTGCATGACCTGCATGCGACGGTGCTGTACCTGCTGGGTCTGGACAACATGCTGTTGACGTACCTACACAAGGGGCGACCCGAGCGCCCGACGCAGAATGAAGGGGCGGCGTACAAGCTGATTACGGGGCGGGAACTGGGTTAGAACATTGTCAGAAACCGTCATCATCCCCGAAGTCTGGAACACTGATCTTCACTCATCGACGCACATCCGGAAGAAGTTCTATTGGCTGGAAGTTCCCAAAGGCAAAGTCATGGCCACAATTCCCTTTCATCTCACGGGCGAAGCGCTGTGGCGCCGAATGGACCGAGCTGTGGAAAAGATTCAGGAGCGTTTGGAGAAGACCGCCCGGACGCTGGAACAAGCAGGGGTGCCCTATGCCATCATTGGCGGGAACGCCGTGCGGGCCTGGGTCGCGCAGGCGGATGAAGCGGCGGTGCGGACGACGCGCGATGTCGACATTCTGCTGCGGCGATCCGACTGGCCAGCCGCACAAGCTGCGATGGAAGCAGCGGGTTTTGTCTACCGCCACGCCGCGGGCATCGACATGTTTCTCGATGGCCCCGACGCCCGTGCGCGGGATGCGGTGCATGTTCTGTACGCCGGTGAGAAAGTCTATCCCACCGATCTGGTGGCCGCTCCCGATGTGACCGAATCGGTCGACATCGAAGCGCATCGAACGCTGACGCTCGAAGCGCTGGTGCGGATGAAGCTGACTTCGTACCGGATCAAAGACCGGATGCACTTGATCGACATGATCGATGTCGAGTTGATCGATGAATCGTGGTGCAAGCGGTTCCCAGCGGAGCTTGCCGCGAGGCTGAAAGAACTGATCGATAACCCGAATGGGTAGTCAACGAGTGGCGAGGGTTGCCGTCGTAGCGATCTGTGAGCCAATGAATTCGGTTCCTCTTTCTCACTCCGGGCGTTCCGCATAGACTCAATAGACGATCCTGATTTTCGAGGACCACCTCACTCTCACTTTTCCCAGCAACACAATGTCCCCCTTTGATGGCCTCACAACAATCGATCGGATGGTGAAAGCCGTGGAGTTGGTGCGTGAACGGCTATTGCGGGCGACAGCGGCGCTGGAGCAAGCGGGGGTTCCGTATTGCGTGATCGGTGGCAATGCGGTCGCAGCTTGGGTGGCGAGCGTCGACCCCTCGGCGACTCGGAATACGCAAGATGTCGATCTGCTGGTGCGGCGGTCGGACTTGGATGCGGTGCGGGCGGCGCTGGAGCCCGTCGGGTTTCGGCAGCGGCATGTGCGGGGGATCACGATGTTCCTGGATGGGGATCAGAACCGGGTACGGGATGCCGTGCATCTGATCTTCGCCAATGAGACGGTCCGCCCGGATGATGTGGTTCCCGCTCCGGGAGTCGAGGCGTTCGAACGCTTCGAGAATTTCCGCGCGGTCCCACTGGAGAAGCTGGTGACGATGAAACTCGTCGCCAACCGCCTCAAAGACAAGGTGCATTTGATCGACATGCTCCAGCTGGGGATGATCGATGCCACCTGGCCCGCGCGGTTCCATCCGGTGCTGGCCGCGCGGTTGCAAGAGTTGATCGACCATCCGGAAGAGGATTTATTTGCGTGATCTCTGCCGGAATGAACGAAGCTCAGTGACAACATATCATTCAGCTCGTATCCCCATCTCAAACGGATCGCGGGGGTCGAGCAGCAGCGTCGCCTCGGCGTTCACGAAGGCCGTGCCGGTGATGCGGGGGATGATCTTGGCTCCGTCTGGCCGGTACGAGCCCTCGAACACGCTGCCCAGGATGCTCTCTTGCCGCCAGATGGCACCGGGGGCCAGCTTCCCATCGGCAGCGAGGCAGGCCAGCTTGGCGCTGGTCCCGGTTCCGCACGGTGAGCGGTCGTAGGCACTCCCCGGACAGAGGACGAAGTTGCGGCTGTGGTTGTGGGGGTGGGCGGGGGGGCCGAAGAGTTCGATGTGGTCGATCTCGCCGCCGTCCTCGCCGGTGATTTTTTGTTCGTCGAGGACTCGGCGGATCGCTCGCGAGACCTCGCTGAGTCGTTCGACCCGCGAGAGGTCAATCGGCTCGGGATAGTCCTTGACGAGGAAGAACCAGTTTCCGCCCCAGGCGATATCGCCGGTGAGTGTCGTCTTTCGCTCCGCGAAAG